>JBAXTC010000081.1:0-16930 GCA_037130375.1 Verrucomicrobiota bacterium
AACAGGCGATCAGGATTCCGCCAACATAGAGCAACGCCACTGGCACGAGTGGTCGCTTCATCGAGTGCGGCAAGTCTAGTCATGCCCGATGCGCCCGGCGACAAAAAAAGCAGCGAACGGCCAGCCGTCCAGGGTGGTTTCAAGAAATCGTAGCCGCCGACGGCAGTCGGCGCTGATCTCAGTAATTGAGGAAAAGTGCGCTGACTGCCGTCGGCGGCTACAAATTTGTAGATTCTTGAATCCGCCCTGGGTTTGTCCCCTGCTCGCGCCTTTCTCGTTGCGGAACCGACCATGCGCAGGTACACCATGCATTCGCGTGCAAGAGGGTGCCATTACGAGATTCCACGCGAACTATTTCGCGCATGAGTTGACCAAACGCTGCGCTTCTGACAGCATTCAGAAACTCGCGGCATCGCTGGCCGATGCCCAAGTCGATTTGAACCCCCACCAAATCGACGCCGCTCTGTTCGCCTTCCGCTCCCCCCTCTCGCGCGGCGCCATCCTGGCTGACGAGGTCGGCCTGGGCAAAACCATCGAAGCCGGCATTCTGCTCTCGCAGAAATGGGCCGAGCGCAAAAGGAAACTGCTCGTCATTGTCCCCGCCAACCTCCGCAAGCAATGGAATCAGGAACTGACCGACAAGTTCTTCCTGCCATCGGCCATCCTTGAAGCCAGGACCTTCAAGGAGCAAATCCGAAGCGGAAACCTAAACCCGTTCAGCCAGCCCGAGACGATAATCATTTGCTCGTACCACTTCGCCCGCCCAAACGACGCCTACATCCGCCAAGTGGATTGGGATCTCGTTGTGATCGACGAGGCGCACCGGCTCCGAAATGTTTACAAGCCGACCAACCGCATCGCCAACGCCATCAAAAACGCTGTCGCCCCATTCCCGAAAGTCCTCCTCACCGCGACACCCCTGCAAAACTCGCTCCTGGAGCTCTTCGGCCTGGTCAGCGTCATTGACGACTACACGTTCGGCGACCTGAAAAGCTTCAAGTCCCAGTTCGCCAACCTCACCAGCCCAAAAGATTTCGCCGACCTGAAGGCCCGGCTGAAGCCGATCTGCCAGCGCACATTACGCCGGCAGGTCCTCGAATACGTTCCATTCACCAACCGACACGCCCTCGTCCAGGAATTCTATCCCACACCGGAAGAACAGCGCCTTTACGATTTGGTGTCCGATTACTTGCAGCGCCCCACGCTTTTTGCTCTGCCCGCCAGCCAGCGCAAACTGATGACCCTCATCCTCCGCCGGCTATTGGCGTCCTCGACACACGCCATTTCCGCAACGCTCGACGCCTTGGCCAACAAGCTCGACGTCGCCACCCAAACCCACGCCGCCGCCGGAATGCAGCCCGAGGAAGCTGCCCCCGACTATGAGACCCTCGACGAGCTCAAAGAGGAGTGGGATGACGGCGAGGAAGATCACCCGCCCGGCGAGGACAGGCCCTACAGCCCGGAGAACCTGGCGCAAATGCGCGAGGAATCAAACTCGCTCAAAGAGTTCCACCGCCTCGCCCGCTCCATCGTGAAGAATTCCAAAGGCGAAGTCCTCCTGACCGCTCTGAAGCGCGGTTTTGAGGAGGCCCTAAAAAAGGGGGCGAACAAGAAGGCCATCATCTTCACCGAATCCACGCGCACGCAGTCCTATCTGCGGGATCTCCTCGAAAAGACGGAGTACACTGGCCGGATCGTCCTTTTCAATGGCTCAAACACCGACCCCAAATCCAAAGCGATCTACCGCGCCTGGCTCGCAAAGCACCAGGGCACCGACCGAGTCACCGGCTCCCCCAGCGCCGACATGCGGGCGGCCATCGTGGATTATTTCCGCGACGAAGCAATTGTCATGGTCGCTACCGAAGCCGCCGCCGAGGGCATCAACCTCCAATTCTGCTCCCTCGTCGTGAACTACGATCTCCCGTGGAACCCGCAGCGGATCGAACAGCGCATTGGCCGCTGTCACCGCTATGGCCAAAAATGCGACGTGGTCGTCGTGAATTTCCTCAACAAAGCCAATGCCGCCGACCAGCGCGTCTATCAGTTGCTCGCCGAAAAATTCAAACTCTTCAGCGGCGTATTCGGCGCCAGCGACGAAGTCCTCGGCACCATCGAATCCGGCGTCGATTTCGAGAAACGCATCGCGCAAATCTACCAGACCTGCCGCACGCCGGAGCAAATCGAACTCAACTTCAATGACCTCCAAAACGAATTGGGGCAGCAGATCGACGAGACGATGCAACAGACCCGCCGGAAGTTGCTCGATAACTTCGACGAGGAAGTCCACGAGAAGCTGAAAACCAAAGACCGCGAAAGCAGCGACTACCTCACGCGGTTTGAAACCTGGCTCTGGCAACTGACCCGCTATTACCTCAAACCGTTTGCCCGGTTCGAGGACGGTCAAAACGCATTCCTGCTCAGCCAGAACCCATTCCCGGAGGAGAACATCCACCCCGGCCCCTACCGCAGCGGCAGAAACGTCGAAGACGCCAACCTCTACCGCGTTGGCCACCCCCTCGCGCAGAGGATTATTCAGGAATGCAAGGCCCTGCCATCCCCGCCCGCCGACCTCACCTTCCGCTACACCGAATCCGGCAAAACCATTTCCATACTCCAACCACTCGTTGGCAAGAGCGGCTGGCTCACCCTCACCAGCCTCACAGTCACCGCCTTCGACACGGAAGACTGGTTGCTGTTCGCGGGCGCATGCGACGACGGCGCAGACCTGGACCCAGACCAATGCCAACGCCTGTTTTCACTGCCCGCGACGGAATCGCACCCCCCGCCTCTGCCCGAAGACCCGCCCGCGCGACTCCGCCAGGACGCGCAGTTGGCCCAGCAGCAGAAAGCAGTGCTCGCCAGCCTCAGCGAAAAGAATGCCGCGCTCTTCGAGTCCGAGATGGCGAAATTGGAGGGCTGGGCCGGGGACCTCAAAGAAAGCCTGGAACACGAGTTGAAGGACATCGATCGCGAGATCAGAGAAGCCAGGCGTGAGGCACAGCTCGCCGCCAGCCTCGAACTGAAGCTCGAACAGCACCGCCGTATCAAAGACCTGGAAAAACGCCGCGCAGAGAAGCGCCGTGGCCTTTTCGAAGCCCAGGACGCCATAGATTCCCGCAAAGAGCAACTGCTTGACCAGATCCAAGCCCGCCTGCAACAGCTCACGTCATCCTCCGAAGTGTTCCGCATCCGCTGGCGGCTGATTTAGTGCATGGGCGCAACATTCACGGTGCGTGCGGACTGGTCAGCCAATCTTTGCGTCCTCTGCGGTTAAATTCCTTTTGCGTCTTTTGCGCTTTCTCGCGGCTAAACTATCGCATACACTTCCGCTTCTGAAGGCGAACTATGGCGGAACCAACTATCATCTGTCCGAAATGCAAGAATGAGATCAAGCTGACCGAATCCCTGGCCGCCCCACTCATCGAGTCCACCCGCCTCGATTACGAACAGCGCCTCGCTCAGAAGGACCTCGATATCGCCAGTCGCGAAAAATCAGTCCGCGACGGGGAGGCGGCGCTCTCCAGAGCAAAAGACGCCCTCGAAAATCAGGTCGTGGAAAGGCTCAAGGGAGAACGAGCCAAGATCAGCGCCGAAGAAGCCAGGAAGGCAAAACTCTCCCTGGGCGCCGATCTAAGCCAGAAGACCACCGAAATCGCCGAGCTTCAGGAGGTTCTCAAAAAACGCGACGAGAAGCTCGCCGAGGCCCAACAAGCCCAAACTGACCTCCTGAAAAAGCAGCGGGAACTCGATGACACAAAACGGGAACTCAACCTGACCATCGAAAAGCGAATCCACGAGGGCCTCGACGCCACCCGTCAGCAAGCCCGGAAGGAAGCGGAGGCTGAGCTGAACCTCAAGGTGGCGGAAGGGCAGGAGAAAATCGCCTCCATGTAGAAAACGATTGAAGAGCTCAAACGCAAAGCCGAGCAAGGCTCCCAGCAGCTTCAAGGAGAAGTTCAGGAAATGGAACTCGAATCGCTGTTGCGCGCCAAATTCCCGCGCGACACCATCGAGCCTGTCCCAAAGGGTGAATACGGCGGGGATGCCTTGCTGCACGTTGTCGGGCCGTTGGGCCAGGTATGCGGCACGATCCTGTGGGAATCTAAACGTACCAGGAACTGGACCGAAAGCTGGCTGGCCAAGCTCCGCGACGACCAGCGGGCCGCCAAGGCGGAAATCTCCGTGCTGGTCAGCCAGGCGCTTCCCAAGGAAGTCGAGGCGTTCGATTTGGTGAGTGGAGTGTGGGTAACGCATCCGCGTGTGGCGATACCAGTCGCCATCATGCTCCGCCAGTCGTTGATTGAAGTGGCGACGGCCCGCCAGTCATCCGAAGGCCAACAAACCAAGATGGAAATGCTCTATTCCTATCTGAGCGGGCCACGCTTCCGCTTGCGGGTGCAGGCTATTGTCGAAGCGTTTTCCAACATGAAGGAAGACCTCGAAAAGGAGAAGAAAGCCATCACGAAACAGTGGGCCAAGCGCGACGAACAGATCGAGCGCGTCATGCAATCCACCGTCGGCATGTATGGCGACATGCAAGGAATTGCCGGCAAAACGTTGCAGGAGATCGAGGGACTGGAGATGAAGGCATTGGAGGCCCAAAAACTTCCGGAAGGAGATGAAAACGGTGAGCATGAACAGTGAAATCACACGTGGACTGTTGTGCAAGCATGACCATTCCACACCATTTTTCCATCACTCGCTGAACAACAATCGCCGCCAAGAGACCACTGGTTTTGGGGGCAAGTTCCAAGTGAACAAAGGTAGTGTTCGTTTCTTTGCTCATCATAGTCGATTCCGGCGTCGGCAGGTTTGGGGTGTCAGAGTGTACCGTCTCGAAATGCTGAGTGCCCCGAAAGAGTTGATCATTGACCTCCGTGAGGGTAGTGTGTCTGAGTGTCGCCCAGATCTCGACGCGAAGCGAGAGACCGTGTACATGTGGATTGCCGACAAGCGAATGCCGGCCCATGAGGTCGGCATGCCTTGGAAGTTCAGGATGTCGCAGGTTGACGCATGGCGTCAGGCAGGGAACGCGGGTAGAAATTACGCCTTGAGTCGGCGGAGACCTAATGGGTTGGCGGTCGGCGGCGGCATGAGACGATGAACTTGGATTTGGACAAGGCAATTCAGGAATTCCAGGGCATCCTGAAGAAACACCCGGTCCTCGTGGTCGGGACTGGAGCGTCGTGCGCTCTTGACCCCCGCTTTGGAATGCCCGAGTTGGCCAAGGAACTGCACCGAACGGTCCAACCCGGCAAGGGCTCGGACGCTGAGCAATGGAAGCGGGTTCTGGTGAGTCTGGATGGCGGGAAAGGACTGGAAGACGCTCTTGATGCTGTCACGGAAACGGGGCTGAAGGAACGCATCGTCAAAGTCACGGGCGCCTTCGTTGCCTCCGTGGACCGGGACTGGATTTGGCGTGTCTCTACTGGCGAAGTGACGGGACCGTTGCACGGACTGCTGAGGAAACTGGTTGACGGCTTGCCGCCCACCAATCCGGTTCAGCACATCGTGACGCCGAACTACGACATGCTTATCGAGCATACCTGCGACGCACTGGAAGTGCCGTGGACGGACGGTTTCACAACGGGCAGCACGTGCCGCCGGGACTGGGACGCGGCGCGTAACTCGATGTTGAAGATGACCCGCGAAACCAGGGGGAGATTCTGGACAAATACGACAAGGTTCATGCCACATGTCCAACTCCACAAGGTCCACGGATCAATCAACTGGTTTCGAAACACTGATGAAACGCGTCTGCTGCGGTGTGACCGCATGATCGACGGGGAGCCCCCCGCGGATTGGCGGCACGCGATGATCACGCCAGGTCGCGGGAAGCTCGAGGAGGCGGGGACGAACCGGGAGAGGTTTGCCGAGGCAGACGCCGCAATAACGAAAGCAGCCGCGTTCTTGATCGTCGGATATGGCTTCAATGATGATCACATTCATAACGGCATACGGAAGAGACTCGTCGATCAAGGATGTTCTGGGATCGTCGTGACAAGGGACTGGTCGCAGAAAATCGAGACCTGGATTCGTAGCAGTTCAGACCTCTGGGCCGTGTGTCAGGATCCGAGCGGCGGCAAGCTGGGAACCATCGTCGTCGGGCCGGGAACCAAAGGTGCGCCATTGGTGTGTGAAGGTCAAGACTTGTGGAAAATCGTGGAATTTACGAAAAGCGTGATGTAGGAGGAACGAACATGTCTATTTTTGATTTTTCGGAGAAGAGTCCCGCCCTTCTGGGGCGGGTGGTTGCCGTGGATACGCGACGCGTGACGCTTAACGTCGAACCCGCCCGGTTGACCCATGCACATGTGGGGAAACTGGTGGCGATAAGGACCTCCAATCCCGTCGAGGAGTGGTTGATCGCCATGGTGGACCGCGTTCAACGTGCGTTGGCCGAGCCCGAACGCAAAATCGGGTTTGACGTCATAAAGTCCGCAGACGAGTTGCCGGGAACACTCTTCGAGCGAGAGATCAACTCGGTGGTCGTCGTCCTCGTTGGGAGCGTGCGCGCGAAGGTAGGGATGAAGACAAACGTTTTCTCGCGATCTTTCATCGATGTGCCGGACATAGACGCGTGGTGTTATGCCCTGGAAGACAAAGAATTGCAGCGCTTCATGGGCCTACTGTCCAGGTCGGCGGAATCGTCGAAAGCCCTCGACCTCGGTGTCTACACGCTGGACCCTAAAGCGACGGCCTACGTTGATGGTGACAAGTTCTTTCAACGGCATGCGGCATTACTAGGCAGCACCGGCTCCGGGAAGTCATGGACGGTGGCGACGATTCTCGAACGGGCCAAGGATCTTCCGTCGGCCAATCTCGTGGTGTTCGACCTGCATGGGGAGTATGCGAATCTGTCGTACGCTACGCACCTTCGGGTCACGGGGCCTGACGACATCGGGAAGAAAGACCCGTCTCTGCTGTATCTGCCATACTGGCTGCTGAACTCGGAAGAATTGCAGGCGATGTTCATCGACCGCTCTGAGTTTAGCGCTCACAACCAGGTCATGGTGTTTCAGGATCAGGTCCTGGCATCTAAACGCCAGAAACTGGAAGCGTCCGGTAAGCGCGACATCATCTCGGCGTTGACGATCAATGCACCGGTGCCATTCTCTATCGAAGAGGTCGTGACGGCGCTCACGGAACTAAACGATGAGATGGACCAAGGAGCACGAGGCTTGAAACAGGGCAAGTTCTTTGGTCAGTTCAGCCGGTTGCTTGTCCGCCTCGGGGCAAAACTCAATGATAAGCGTTACGGTTTTCTGTTCCAAGCCCCAGCGGCCCTACACACATACGAGGCGTTGCACGGCATTGCCGCTCAGTTGATGGACTGGACTGGGGAGAATCATCGCGTCAAGGTGATCGACTTCTCGGAAGTTCCGGCCGATGTGCTCCCGGTGATCGTCGGGCTCGTCGCCCGCCTGATCTACCAGGTTCAGTTCTGGACCCCGCAACCGAGCCGGGTGCCGATCGCGCTGGTATGCGATGAGGCTCACCTCTATCTGCCACAACGCGCAGAGCCGGATGCTCCGGAGAAACGGGCGCTGGAGAACTTCGAGCGGATTGCCAAGGAAGGAAGGAAGTACGGCGTGGCCTTGCTAGTGGTGAGCCAGAGGCCTTCGGACGTAAGCGATACGATCCTCAGTCAATGCAACAACTTCGTGGCGCTACGACTCACGAACGGCGAGGATCAGGCGAAGGTCAGGCGCCTGATGCCCGACAGCTTGGAAGGATTCATGGACATGCTGCCGGTGCTGGATATCGGGGAAGCGCTTATCGTGGGCGATGCCGTTTTGCTGCCAAGTCGCGTGCGCATCACTGAGCCGTCGATCAAACCCCTGAGCGCCACCATCGAGTTCTGGTCGGAATGGGCCAAGTCGGGGCGCATCCCGGCCCTGGTTCAGGCCGTTGAAAACATGCGTCGGCAGAGCAGGAGAAACCCGTGAAGCGGCAACCCAACGGAGTGAACTTCGACGAGGGCCTTGCGCTGCGGACGCCGGAAGAACTGTCGTTGCTGTATGTCGACGCGCGCCCGGAGCAAATCGGACGACTTGTCGAGTGGTACAACAGCGAGGAGCGTGAAGCGCTCTTGCTGGGTGGCCAGATCGGCGTTGGGAAATCCACCCTCTTGAGCGTCTTGACAGTTCGCGAGGGGTGTAAGCCTGACGTTCTGTTTGCGTTTGACCGTGAGACTCCGGCGTTCAGCCCTGGAGGATTCTGGGGTTACGTTCTCGGACGACTCGTTGAGCGCACTTTGCGTGATGACGTCGCGATCCCGGATGGGTTTGCCCCTTCCGATTGTCCGGAAGTCAAGACCGGCGACTGGTCAGCCGTCGCCCGTTTGCTGACCAGTTTTCCCAAGTCGCTAGCCGAAAACGATCGCTTGAGCGCCATCCACTCCCGTATCGCCAAACACGCGGAACTGGTGGAGAGGCAATGCAAGGCAATACTCAAGGCACTTGAGGAAAAGTCCGGGCGTCCGTTGCGCATTTTCTGCGAGGGCGTGGATAAGTTCGCGCCCGGGACGCCGGACATGCAGTCGTTGGCCCCTCTGTTAGATCTGCTCGCCGAGTTCAAGACGGTGTTGGAAGTGAACGTTGTGCATCTATTCGGTGACGAGAGGAAGTGGCAGAGGGTACCCCGCCTGTATGTCTCGCCGTTCGAGGAGAGTATGATTGTCGACCTTTTGCTAAGGCGGCTGGGTGTGTACGAGGCAGGAAGGCGGGATGTCTTGCCGGCCATTGCTCGGTTCTCCGGCGGGAACCCGCGCCAGGCACTGCGGCTCCTCATGACTTACGACTACGCAAGAGGAGCAAAGCGAATGCCCAAAGAAGACGCGTTTGGCTATGCATGCCGACGTGTGCGCGACGACTATCTGTACCTCTCTTTCGATGCTATCCCCCAAGATATCCTTGCAGCCGTGGATCGCGATGGGTTCGTCAGATCAGGCCTGGTGACCGGTGTCGGACTGCTGACGCCCGCAGCAGATGCGGTGTACAAGAACTGGCTGATTCTTGGGAAGAAGCCCGAGGATGACGACAAGTGGCCCGCTCGGTTGAATCCGCTTCTCCAGTCAGCCAGGCTTGTCACGGATGCGTTGCCGGAGAGCCCCGAGATGGCGGCAATCAAGAGGTGGGCGGAGAGGCATGGCGTGAGTCCGTATGGTCTGGACTTCGACGCTTCGTGCAAGTCCAGCGCCGAAGTATTGAGTGAGATCTCTTCTTCCTCTTCGTCCATGGACGTTCTGAATATCGTAGAACTGCTCGGCACCGTTGCCGCCGCGCTATTCTCGGCGGATCGTTGCGACCGTGTGCTCATCGCCTATCGCGAGCCATTAGTCATGGAGGCCGCACGCGACTATCTGGCCGGCAAGGCGAGCGAAATGGGGTTTTCGCCTGTCGTGAGTATTGATCTGGGGGCAATGCCAGAAGGAGAGCGACTGGCCGGGTTGTTCGCCGCACTAACTGACGCGGAAGGCCATGCCATCTACTCGATTCTGTTGCCGCAGTCCCCTGACAAGCCATTCCTGCGCCAGTTGGATAGACGGCGGGATGTCTTTGTTCCCTATGAGATGCTGTGGTGGATGCGGACGGAGGATCTGCCCCTCTGTCTTCAGGAGTGGCCGCAATTGCGCCAACTCATGTCGGTTTACATATTGGAAGATGAACTGCTGGGCAGTCTCAAGCCGGACGAGGTGCAGGCGGACCTGAACTACCTCGCGCTTCTGGAAAAGGATGAACCACTTCATGAGGCCGAGCGGCGATTCCAGCATGTGCTGAACGTCGTGAGAGAGAGGCGGGGAACATGAGCGCCGAACGCCGCCGCTCCCACATATGGCACGCCATAATACGGAGCGCTTTCGCGCCGAGCGACCCTGGCACACAGACAACATGGCTCACCTGCTTTAGCCAAACGATTCCCAAGCATGTGGACAATCCCGTTCTGGAGTATCCTCGCTAACATGGCGAGTTGCTGCGTGGACGTGTAGGATGTGGCAGTCTTGACTTCACCTGCGAGTATGAGATCCAGCCTGACCGCGCGCAGTTCGACTTCTTCCTTTCCTCATTGCCATCCCCGTCTTGGCATTCCCAGTATGGAATTGAGTCGAAGGTGTTTGCGTGTGGAGCGCGCGAGTTGGAAAGGTATCGTGAGCCACCTTGCCAGGATGAGGTGGATGACGTGCTCTGCGGCTTGATCAGTCACCCACGCTCACATTTGCACTTGTTCATGGAGCGCCCGATGCGCGAAGTCCGGATTGGCACCGGACTTCACGCGCCTTTCTTGTTCCTTTTTCAACTCCGCTTTCAACTCTGCATCGATGCTGCTCGGCGGCAGCAGGAAATGGATCGGTTGAAGCGGATTTTCAACCTGGATTGGCTGGCGCGCGAGCGCGCCATCTCGCCACAGACGCTGTTTGGGCTGTAACCGGTGAGACGTAGGCAACGAGACTTCCTGAACGGGATGAGAATCACCGATGTGCGGTGCGTCGAGAGCAGAAATCCATGACGAACCACAAACCTAAACTCGAATTGACCTGGATTGGCAAGGAGAACCGGCCCCGGCTGGAGCCGCGCATTTTGCTGGAAGACCCGGAGAAGTCGTATCACGCAAGGCATCGCGTCACGGACCACGACCTCTTCGATAACCGCCTCATCTTTGGCGACAATCTCCTCGCCCTCAAAGCCCTCGAACAGGAGTTCACCGGACGAATCAAATGCGAGTTCATTGACCCGCCATACAATACCGGCAGCGCGTTCGAGCATTACGACGACGGAATTGAACACTCGCTCTGGCTGTCACTGATTCGCGACCGGCTCGACCTGCTCCGCAACCTACTCACGAAGGACGGCTCGCTTTGGATTTCAATCGACGACAATGAAGCCCACTACTTGAAGATTCTGTGCGACGAAATTTTCGGGCGCGCAAACTTTGTCGCCACGATGATTTGGGAGAAACGGAAGTCCCGCGAGAATCGCCGAGTCTTTTCCTTCAACCACGATTACGTCCTCGTATTTGCCAAAGATAAGCCTGCGTTTGAAGCGATCCGCAACCCGATTGGATTGAACGACGAAGTTCTCTCCCGCTATAAGAACACCGACAATGACCCGCGTGGGCCATGGCAGTCAGTGTCGGCGAATGCTCAAGCGGGTCATGCTACGCCGTCACAATTTTACAAGCTGAAGTTACCGTCCGGGCGACTCATTGAACCTCCAAAAGGACGGTGCTGGCTCTACACAAAAGAACGCATGGAGGAAGAAACTCGCGCTGGCAATATCTGGTTTGGTGCGGACGGCGACAACACGCCAAGAGTTAAGAAATTCCTCAAGCAGTCATCCGAGCAAGGATTGACACCAGAAACAATTTGGCCAGCTGCTGAAGTTGGAACGAATGACGAGGCTAAAAAGGGGTTGATGGATCTTTTGCCTGAAGCGGTGGTATTCGACAATCCGAAGCCAGAGCAACTCTTGGAAAGAGTTATCCATATTGCGACGAACACAGGCGACTTGGTGCTCGATTCGTTCGGCGGTTCAGGCACAACGGGCGCGGTGGCCCACAAGATGGGCCGCCGGTGGATAATGGTCGAACTTGGCGAGCATTGTCACACGCACATCATCCCGCGCCTGAAAAAGGTCATTGATGGTGCGGACCCCGGCGGCATTACCGAAGCGGTCGGCTGGAAAGGCGGCGGCGGCTTCCGCTATTACCGGCTGGCCCCGTCGCTCCTGAACACGGACAAGTGGGGCAATCTGGTCATCAACAAGGAGCTCAATCCCGCCATGCTCGCCGATGCGGTCTGCAAGCTGGAGGGCTACACCTACGCCCCCAGCGAAACGCTCTATTGGCAGCAAGGCCACTCATCGGAAAACAGCTTCATTTACGTGACCACCCAGCACTTGACCCGCGAGCAGTTAACGCAACTGAACGATGAAGTCGGGCCGGGCCGCTCGCTTCTCATCTGTTGCGGTGCCTTCCGGGGCAAGCCGGAACATTACCCGAACCTGGAAATCAAAAAGATTCCCAAGACTGTCCTCGCCAAGTGCGAGTGGGACCATGACGACTACAGCTTGAAAGTCGAGAACCTGCCCCAAGCGCCGCCGAAACCGGGGCAAATGGACTTAACAATATGACAACTCTGAATATTAAGAATGTCGGGCAAATCACAGAAGCCAGTCTGACTTTCGGCGACCTAACCGTGCTCGTTGGCCCCCAGGCCACCGGCAAAAGCATCGCCCTGCAACTGCTCAAACTCATGGTGGATGCGTGGCCAGGTCCAGGGCGAGCTCAGCCGCTACGGCCTCGACTGGTCCGGTCAACTTGCGGACTTCCTGGACGTGTATCTGGGCGAGGGAATGCGCGCTGTCTGGCGCCCAGGGCAAAGCTCCATCGAGTGGGAAGGTAAAGCAGTTGACCTGCCACAGTTGGCAGCGCGCAAACGCAAGATCAAACACGAATCTCTCTTCTTCATCCCGGCCCAGCGCGTCCTTGCCCTGCGCGACGGCTGGCCACGCCCCTTCACCGATTACACCCCCGGCGATCCGTTCGCTGTCCGAGAGTACAGCGAAAAACTCCGGGTTCTCGTCGAACAAGAATTCGGCGCCGCCGGCGACCTATTCCCCCGCGAGCGGCGCCTGAAGTCGGAGTTCAGAGATTTACTCCAGAAAAACGTCTTCTCCAACTTCCATCTTAGAGTGGACAAGGTTCGGTCCCAAAAGCGCCTCGTTCTGGGGCCGGGCGGGGCCGTCGGGAACATCCCCTACATGGTTTGGTCGGCCGGCCAGCGCGAGTTTGTGCCCCTGCTGCTTGGTTTCTACTGGCTCATGCCCCCAACCAAGATCTCAACCCGCGCGGAAATCGAATGGGTCGTCCTCGAGGAGTTGGAGATGGGACTCCACCCCCGCGCTATCTCAGTCGTTGTCCTCCTCGTCCTGGAATTGGTCGCTCGGGGCTACCGCGTTTGTCTCTCCACCCATTCTCCCCAAGTGCTGGATGCCATTTGGGCTCTGAAGCACTTGCGAGAAAACCATGCTTCGCCGCAAGCCCTCCTCAAAATCTTTGAAGCGCCGAATACGCCACCCATGCAGCGGCTGGCCACCTCCGCCATGCAGAAAACCGTCAAAGTTTACTACTTCAACCGCGAAACCGGTGTCACAGCCGACATCTCCAACTTGGACCCGTCTGCCGAAGGCCAAGCGGAAGCCGGCTGGGGCGGACTGTCCGAGTTCAGCGGTCGCGCCAATGAAGCTGTTGCTCGTGCCGTGGCCAACGTGGACCGGGAGGGGCAGCAATGACATTTAAGGAAGCCGTTGAACAGACGCCCAGTTTGGAAAGCAGTTGGAGAGATGGATTGGGCGCTCTGCGGGCCGAGGACAAGCCGCATATCAAAGCCGAAGACACACGGCGGCTATGCGGCAGCGCCGATGTAGATGGAGCTTTGCAGCCCAGTGACCCCAGCGCCAACCGCTGGGATTTCGCCATTGGCCACCAGCACACCAATCGCAAGGACGTGTTCATATACTGGGTAGAAACCCATACCGGCAGTGATAATCAGATCAAGGTGGTGCTCAAAAAGTTGGATTGGCTCAAGGCCTGGCTGCGGCGAGACGGCCAGCGCCTCGATAAGTTCGACCGGGACATGATCTGGGTCTCAAGCGGCCACACCCTCTTTACCAAAGGCTCGGCGCAAGTGAAAACGCTGGCACAAAAGGGACTCATCTACTCAGGTGCCACCCTCAGGATTCCGAACAAAAGGCGGTTGTGAACATCCAACACGACCCCGCGATTAGGCTATGAACCGCTACGTCAACGCCGTTGCCGGCCGCATGAGCTTGCGCCCGCCGCAACGCGACTCGCTCGAAATCCTGGACCGCATCACGGAAATCGTTCCGTTCACCAAATCGCCAGATGTCGTCGCCGCCCTCGCGGCCATCAAGTCCGAGTTCCCCAAAGTCACTGATTTCGAGCGCGAGTTCCTTTCCGTTTGCTTCGCACTGGCGACGGGCGTCGGCAAAACGCGGCTCATGCGCGCCTTCATTTCCTACCTGCACCTCGCACACAGCATCAACAACTTCTTCGTTCTCGCGCCCAACCTGACAATCTACGACAAACTCCGCCGTGAGTTTGAAGAGCGTAATCACCCGAAATACGTCTTCAAGGGAATCGCGGAGTTCGCCACCGAGCCACCGGAAATCATCACCGGCGACAACTACGACCAGCGGGCAGGCGGCTTCGCGGAATTCACCCGCGTCCGCATCAATGTTTTCAACATCTCGAAAATCAACGCCGAAGTGCGAGGCGGCAAGTCGCCCCGCATCAAACGCCTGTCCGAGTATATCGGCCAGAGCTATTTTGATTACCTCGCCGGTTTGCCAGACCTGGTGATGCTCATGGACGAGTCCCACCGCTACCGCGCTTCCGCCGGCATCCGCGCCATCAATGAGCTGAAGCCCAAGCTTGGCCTGGAAGTCACGGCAACTCCGTTCGTGGAGGCCAGCCAGGGCACCGTCGCCTTCAAGAATGTAGTCTATGATTACCCGCTGGCGCGGGCGATGACAGACGGTTTCGTGAAGGAACCGGCTGTCGTCACGCAACGCAACTTCGATCGGAACCAGTTCACCCCGCAGCAATTGGAACGGATTAAATTGGAGGACGGAATCCGCCTCCACGAAACAACCAAAGTCGAACTGGAAACCTACGCACGGCAAAACGGCTGCCGCCAGGTGAAGCCCTTCGTCCTGGTCATCGCCCGCGATACCACGCACGCCAAGGAGTTGCTCGACTTGATTGAGTCCGAAAAGTTCTTCGAGGGCCGCTACAAAGGTCGCGTCCTCCAGGTGGATTCCAGCCAGACCGGCGCGCAGGAAGAGATGATGATCGAAAAGCTTCTCCGGGTTGAAGACCCCGCCGAGGCGACGGAAATCGTCATTCACGTCAACATGCTGAAAGAGGGCTGGGACGTGAACAACCTTTACACCATCGTGCCCTTGCGCGCCGCCAACGCCCGCATCCTGATTGAGCAATCCATCGGGCGCGGCCTGCGCCTGCCCTACGGCGTCCGCACCGGCGTTACCGCGGTGGATAGGCTGAACATCGTCGCACACGACCGCTTTCAGGAAATCGTGGACGAAGCGAACAAGCCAGACTCCCCCGTCAGGCTCACGGCAGTCATCCTCGACCCGGCCACGGATTTGCAGCCAACCAGGACGGTCATTGCCCAGCCGACCATTCTGGCCAAACTGGCCGCACCAGCGCCCACGCCACCGGGTGTCACGCCCGCCAAAGCGCCAGAGCCGCTGTTCGCCACGGAGCAGGAGCGCAAGATTGCGGAAATCGCGGTCAAGGTCATCCAGCAGCACGAGACGCTGCCCCAGGCGAACTATTTGCAAAAGCCCGAAGTGCAGGCGGCCATCCTCAGGGAAGTCGCCACCGCCTACGTGCTCCCGGCGCAAACGGAATTGACCGGCATAGTCGAGAAGCCGGACCTCGCGGCGGTTGTGGCCAAAGCCACCAAGCTGGTCATTGACCAGACGATTAACATCCCGCGCATCGTCGTTGTGCCGACCGGCGACGTAACCAGCGGCTTCAATACGTTCACGCTGGATTGTTCCTCAGTTCATTTGCAGCCGGTGAGCCGCGAGTTGTTGATTCAACATCTCCGCACCGCCAAGCAGGAGTTCTTGCAGAACCTCGCCGGCCAGGTCGTGCAGCATCTCCGCAGCTACCTGTCCGAAGAGGACTCCCTGAACGTGCTGCAGTACCACCAGCAGCAACTCGCCGCGCTCATCCACTCGCAGATGCAGTTGCCGGAGCACCGCTGGGAAAAGGCCACCGGCTATAAGGCCACGGTCAGCAAAGGATTCACGGCCCTCAAACCCAACGCCTACACCGCCAGCGCCACGGACGAAATCAAACCGTTCCGCATGACGCTGTCTGACCCGACGAACATCAAACGCTACCTGTTCGGCGGCTTCACCAAATGCCTGTACGAAATCCAGAAGTTCGACGTGGACAGCGAGCGCCGCTTCTCCGTCGTCCTGGAAGACGACGGCGACGTGTTGAAGTGGTTCAAGCCGGCCCGCAGCCAATTCCAGATTTACTACAACAAAGACAGCGGTTACGAACCCGACTTCGTTGTCGAAGCCAAGAGCGGCCTCTTCCTCTGCGAGCCGAAGCGGGCCGACCAACTGCAAAACCCCGAAGTCGTTGCCAAAAAAGACGCCGCCATGGAATGGTGCAAGTACGCCACCGAGCACGCCCAGGAGCACGGCGGCAAAAAATGGCAGTACCTGCTCATCCCGCACGATGCCATCACCGGAAACATGACCCTCAAGGGCCTGGCCTCACGTTTCTTCGTTAGCTAATCAACATCGAGATCCTCACCCCGGAGGTAAGCCCGATAATCAAATGTCCCCTCGGCGAAGGCAATCTTGGGCAGGCCAGCGACCCCGGTAATCTCGACGGTTTGGCCGACAAAGAAGTTGGTGGCCAGCGTTCTAAGTACGTGCCCCCACATGTCGCGGCCAACCAACCCTGCGACGCTGTCGTGTGCCAACTTGGCACTCGGCCCAATGCTCCTAAGACTGAGTGGGACAAGTTATCTCACTAACCCGCATCGGGGTTCCATTTCGGTTCTTTCTCTGCCGTGAGTGTTTGGTCCGAACGAATTGTGCGTGAAGGCCGTGCGCTGATGCGTGGCAAGTTCAGAGCTTTCAGCGCCGCTAAAGCCGGCAGGTATGCGTTTCGACCATCCAATTTATGAATTCGTCATGCACAGCCGGCGGTCGCGGTTCAAAATGATCAAAATCGGCGACTGCCCAGCAGCTCTGCGGGACGGAGTGCGGCGCGTGGCGTTGACACCGACACGGGTGCATTCGCGAGTCCTTGGTAACTCGGCAGCATATCAACGGCTGAAACGACCTCCCCAAACAGA
>JBAXTC010000810.1:0-3457 GCA_037130375.1 Verrucomicrobiota bacterium
TTCGTCCTACCAGCCGCCAGCCTGAGGCATAAAGAACGTTTGTTTGAATTGAGCCTGGGTTCCAAGAGAGGAATTGACGTCGGGGCCTTCGGTCATTTCTTCGCCGCGGCGGCCAGTCCGAGAGCCTTGGCGCGATCGAGCATGAGTTGGCCGAGGCCATTGCCGTAGAACGAAGCGGTGACTTCATAACCACTCTTCTGATACTCCTCTTTCGTCAGGATATAGCCAATCCCATCAGTTGTGAGCGCGGCGACGCAAGGATGCGCGATGCCGGCATGCCGCAGCGCGTCTTTGACGGCGAGCCCCAGCTCGCAGATAGGCTCGCCCGGGAACGTCACCATCTCGAAGCCGTCGAGGCGTAGAGCATAAATGGGCGCCTTTTCGGGAAACAGCAGCTTCACCATTTGTTCGAGTTGCTCCTGCGTGACATGATATTCCGCGCCGGCGATCTTCACGAAGTCCGGTGCGCCCTGGCGCGGCGGCAGGGTTACCCATTCAGATGTGACGGAGAATCGGCTGACGCGTTCGGTGTGGAGATCTTTGGCGAGTCGCGAAGCCGCTATTCCCACCCGCCGACCGTAGTTCCAGGCCTGCTCGTAATTGCTTCCGCCGGATCGGCCCTGCGGGGCAATGTCACCTTCGGCCCCGTTGGCGTAAAGGCAGATCACGCCCCCACCGAGCAGGTCCTCGACGGTGCGCTGCATGCTCCCGGCCCATTCGCCGGAAACCAGCATGTCATGCTCGCTGACAAAAGTCCCATGGGCTGTGTAATTCACCAACACGGCGTAGGGCGAACCGTCGGCCTTATCGAGTCGAAGGACAGTGATTTGCGGATCGACAAACCTGCTGCCGCGCCGGTTGCGATTCATATTCGGGAGGTTCATCGCTCCTGATGCAGCCTTTACCGGTTGCAGAGCAGAGTTGGCTTCTTTAAGGGCTTTGGCCAGGCGATCCGTGACGAAGTTGAGGATCGGTTCGGAGAAGATGCCGATGTTTGGATTGTTGGCAACGTTTCGCCGGTCGAGCGAGAAGCCTTCCAGGCCAGCATGAGTGTGACTGGCCACGATGAGCAAGCGGTCGATCGTCAGGCCTCCGATTCCCGCCTTCTTGAGCGTCTCCTCGGCGAGACAGACCGGGGCGCTGCAGATGTCCACCGTCACAACTGCGGATTTCTCCCCACCCGAATCGAAGAGGATGACTTTGCCATAAATCGTGTCGAGAGTGCCTTGAGCAGGTTTGCCTTCGCGCGCTCCGTAGCCGCCCAATTGCGTGGCGATCTTTTCTTCCATCGGGTTGATGCTCACGAATGCGACCCCCGCTTCGAGCGCAGCGGCGGGCGCTTGGGCGATCGCCGTCAGGCAGCAACTTGTCAACACGGCCATGGCGGCCTTGCTTTTGGCTCGAGGCCGGCGCTTGGCTAACAGGTCCCTGACCTCTTGAACCGGGCGGGGCAAGGGATGCCCAAACGTCTCCCTCGATGGCAATGCGAGTGTAGCCGGACTGCCAGTGAAAAAGCCGGTGCAGCGGTCAAGTCGGTTGATCTGGCTCATGGGGTGGTTTCGCTTTGCTGCAGGTGTCTCAAGAGCTAAAGGAGTTCCCCTGCGGCAGCCAGCGGGGGTGATCTGCGCCACGGTTGTCGAGGCCTCGGGTGAGTTCGCGCGGGTGGGTGCCGTCGGCATTCATGACCCAGATTGCTGGAGACTCGCCGGTCCGGGCGCGGCAGAAGATGATCTGCTTGCCGTCCGGCGATTCGCTTTGCCGAAAGTCCCAGACCAACTCGCCAGGCTGGGTGATTTTCGTGAGTGAACTGTCGCGCGGATCGATCTTGCAAATTTCAGCGCCGCCGCGCGCAAGCTCGGGTTTGTAGTCGCGGTTGAAATGGTCCGTGTCCGGTCGTTGCGCCTGGAACTCCCACGCGACTTTGGACCCGGGCAGTCGGTGGGAACAGAGCACTTTGCCGTCGCGCGACCATGTCGGTGTGTTGGAGCCGCCGCCGCGGTTTTCCCCGTTGCCATAAGTGGCCGCGAACCACAGGGCTTGGTCTTTCGTCAGCAGGCGCTGCTCTGATCCGTCCGGACGGCTCAAATATAGGTCTGACCAGTCGTGGCCGGGATCCTTCTTGTGGATGCAATCCTGGAAAACCAGCCATTTGCCGTCGGGCGACCAGCAGGGGCAGAAGTACAAATGCTCGGGATGGCCTGTCAATTGCGCCCGGTTGCCTCCGTCGGCGTCGCTCACCCATATCTGGTATCCCGATGGGCTGGCGATGTGGCAGGCCACCCGGCGGGCGTCCGGGCTCAGGCTGAGTCCGTAGGGCATGCCCTCGCCTGCGCGCGTGAATTCCCTGGCGTCCGAGCCATCGAGGTTCATGCTGAAGATCTGCCCCACCTTGTTGCGCACGACCTGCATCAAGATGCGGCTGTCGTTGAGGAGCAATTGCGGGGTGTAGAAGGGCGCCATGCGGTCCCGGGTCGCCACCTCGGTCAGGGTGCCATTGTCCAAATCATGCACCCAGATGTGGGTGGGCGTTTGGTGGTAGTACTCGTCGAATGGTTTCCCCGGCCCGTCGCGCCGCGGTTCCATGCTCAGGAACAGGACGCGGTGTCCGTCCCTCAAAAAGCCGCAAGGCTGCCAGGTAGCCTGATTGGGCACGTTGAAGTCGAACCAGCGCAAGCCGCTGCCATCGGCGTTCATCATCGCCGTTTTGCCCTGCGACGTGAAAAAGAACCGCGCCGGGGCACGCGAGGCTTTGCTCCGCCCGTCCTTAGCCGAACGGCACGAGGTGGCAACCGCGAGTGAGGCTAGTGCAGCGGTGGCTATAAACTGCCGTCGAGTCATTGTTGCTTTCATAAAGTGTGTCGCGGGAAAAGACTATTTCCCGGGCCGCAGTGTCGCTTACGCTGGTTCCAAACGCAAACCGTCTCGGTCGCCGCCACCAGGTAATTGGCCGCGTCGCAGAGAAACCACGAGCCGCCGTAAACGTAACTGCCGCTGTGATTCGGCAACAGATTGCAAAGCGAATTCCCTGGCGGACGTCTGGCTGTCCCTTGCGCAGGCGACGGCTCAAGAGCCGACTGTAACCGGTCCCCTGCATAAGGGTACGCCGACCACCTGGGCTTCAGCCGCTTCCACCCCGGGGTCCGTGAGCAGCTCATCACCCCTCCACCCTCCACGAAGGGCCTGGTCCTCGGGGCGATCGGATTCCCGGACCAGGGCTGGATCATCCAGTCATCCACCAACCTCGTTGATTGGTCCGATTATCTGGGTGTGGAGCTGACCAACGGCATTGGCCGCATCCCGCTGCCCGCCGGAGTTCCGGTCCGCTTCTTCCGGGCCAGGCAATAAGACGCAACCCCGGCCGGAACAGCAGCAAGTCTCATTTTGGATTGGAGCGCGGACATTTTTGTCCGCCACGGTGTCAAATGTGGCGCAAGGCGGACAAAAATGTCCGCGCTCC
>JBAXTC010000811.1:0-3454 GCA_037130375.1 Verrucomicrobiota bacterium
TCCGTGGTTCTAACTCCTGTTTTTGGGTTTAATTCCCATGAAATCGCAGGCTTCGGCCAATTCTGTCTTGCGCCCCTGTCCGCGCTCCGAAAAATCTAAGATGCGCACAAACCAAAAAGGTTGACTAGAGATTAACACTGGCAAAAACTGAGCGGAAAATGTCCTCGCGCACATCTGAAAGGGTTTTGTGGCTCGTCATTTTTGGGGTTGTGGCCGGGGAGTTTGCTTTGGACATGGTCATCCGGAACGGCCTGGTGGACTGGGTCATCTATTTCATCCCAGTCTATTTGTCCAGCAAGGTGGGTGGCCGCCATTTTTCTTATCTCCTGGCGGGTCTGATTTCGCTTTTGATGCTGGTCGCTTTTTATTGTTCGCCGCCGGGAATAGATCCAAGGCTTGCCCTGACGGGGCGTGGGATTGGCATGGGCACCCTCTGGTTACTGGCCGTGCTGATTGCGCGAAACAAGGGTACGGAAAATGAGCTTCAGCTTACAGATCGCGCGTTGCGCACCATCAGCGCCTGCAATCAGGCACTGGTTCACGCCAGCAGCGAGTCCGTTTTACTGCAAGACATCTGTCAGCAGATCGTTGACAAAGGCGGCTACCGGATGACTTGGGTTGGCATCCCAGAGCATAATGAACAAAAATCCGTCCGGATTGCCGCCAGCGCGGGCGGTGACAGTGGCTATCTGGCAAAGGCCAAGATCACTTGGTCCGACACCAGCGAACATGGCCGCGGTCCTACGGGTATCGCCATCCGCACCGGACAGGTCGTTGTCGTCAATAATTTTCAAAACGACCTGAGGACTGTGCCCTGGCATAAAGAGGCCTTCAAGCGTAGCCTCGGCGCATCGATCTCGCTGCCTCTGAAAAACGCAGGCGAAACCTTTGGCGTGCTGATGATTTACGCCGCCCAGACCAACGCCTTCAACCGCGCCGAGATGGAATTGCTCACGGCGCTGGCCGACGATCTTGCATTTGGCCTTCATGCGCTGCGCGGGCGCGCTGAACGCCAAGTGGCACAGGAGTCGTTGCGCGTAAACACGCAGCGTCTGGAGTTCTTGCTGGCGAACACGCCGGCGATCCTCTATTCGATGCGCGCCACGGATGATTTCGCAAACACGTTCGTGAGCGCCAATGTGCGGGAAGTGCTGGGCCATCCGCCGGAAACCTTTCTTAAAGATACGCGTTTTTGGCTCTCGCAGGTACACCCGGACGATGCGCCGGCTGCCGTAGCGAGCTTCCACAAACGGCCTGCCCTGGAGACGATGGTGCGTGAATACCGGTTTCGTCATGGTGACGGCACTTACCGCTGGATTCATGACGAAACGCGGGCGGCGCCTGATGCCACAGGCCAGCCTCAGGAGCTTGTCGGCTATTGGTTCGACATCACCGAGCGCAAACTGGCAGAAGAGGCGCTTCGGAAGCGCGAGGAGATATTCTCCAGCATCGTCAACCAGGCCGTGGACGCGGTTGTCCTGGTGGACGCCGCCACGGGCCATTTTGCTGAGTTCAACGCCTCGGCGTACGAAGGTCTGGGTTACACGCATGAAGAATTCGCCGCTTTCGGTATTGCCGCCATTCAGGCCGAACACTCTGCGGAGCAAATCCGTGAGAACATTGCGCTCATTCATCAACGAGGCAGACACACCTTCGAAAACCGTCACCGCCATCGTGACGGCACACTGCGTGACGTGCGCGTGAGCGCCCGCCCGCTCAATCTTCAAGGGCACGAGTAAATCGCGGCCATCTGGAGCGACATCACCGAGAGCCGCCGCGATAAAATGCAGTTGCAGAAACTTTCGCTGGCTGTCGAGCAGAACCCCTCCTCCATCGTCATCACGGACCTGGAAGGCCGCATCGATTTTGTCGTCGGGCAAGAGCCAGACGTTCGAGGAGACGCTGACTGATGCCGCGGGGACGAGGACCTTTGTCTCGGTGAAATTCCCCATGCGCGATGCGGCGGAGAACATCACGGGCACTTGCGGCATGACTCTGGATATCACCCAACGCAAGCGGATCGAGGATGCCCATGCCCGGCTCGCGACTGCCGTGGAGCAGGCCGGTGAAGAGCGATATGCCCCTGGGCCAGGGCCAGAAGATTCTCATGGTGGATGATGAAATCGTGGTGACACAGATGTTTGGACGGCTGTTGAAGCGGCTGAATTACCTAGCCACCACCAGTAACAGCCCCCTTGAGACCCTCGCCTTGTACATTAACAATCCCGACGAATACGACCTCGTCATCACTGACCTAACCATGCCGGAGATGAATGGACTGGAGCTGGCAAGGCAGCTCTGTGCCATTCGCCCCAGCGCGCGGATCGTTCTTTTCAGTGGGTTCACCGCAATTCTGACGCAGGAGAATTTGAGCGAGGCCGGCATCTGTAGAGTCCTCGACAAACCCGTCTCCATAACAACCCTGCAACCCTGGCAGAGGTGCTGCGATACAGTCTGACTAAATAGTTGGGAATCCGCCGCCATCAACATTGGAATCCTTGCCCCATGGATTGATTTGCCGGGCAAAAACCTGCCAATGATAGCTTCAAACCATTCAATTGCTCGCAAAATTACTGTATTCTGTGGCTCTCGGGCGTTGGATCAGGTTAGCACGATTCCTGCTATGCATTTCACGGCCATGCAAAACATACTCGTAATTGATGACAAAGCTGAGCTCCGATCCATCATCGCTGCCACCCTCACCTATGCCGGATACGAGGTGCGCGAGGCCGCCAATGGCCGGGAAGGGATTGTGATGGTGCTGGCGGAAAAGCCCGACTTGATTCTCTGCGATGTGAGGATGCCCGAGATGGATGGCTACCGCACGCTGGCCGCCATTCGCGGATTTCGTGGCACCGCCGCCATCCCTTTCATTCTCATGTCCGGCTCGATGGTCCGGAATGAGTTCCGCAACGCCATGGCTTGCGGCGCCGATGATTACCTTTTGAAGCCCTTCAGCAGCCGCGAGCTGATCGCGGCCATCAAGTCGCGCTTAGCCCGCCAGACGACTGTGCAAACCGAGTTTTACCGCCGGATCGAGGCCGGGAGTGAGTATATGGTTTCGGCGTTCTTATCAGAACCGATCCCCGCCGGCGGCGTCCTGGCGCTTGCCTCAGGCGCGTAATCGGACGCCGGTGCGCTGCGCCTTGCAATAAGCCAGCCCCCAAGCCGGGAGAAATCCGGCTAAACTGTCGCCATTTCCTGCCGATACAACCTTAGCGCCTGACCCAGCGCCAGGCCAATCATTGATATTTATGACAACCGAACTAATAGAATCCGGCACCGCAGTGGCTGGCCAGAACATGGCCGGCAAATATCTCACCTTCGCCTTGGGCGGCGAATCCTACGCCATCCCCGTCCTCAAAGTCCGTGAGATCATCCGCCTGACCAGCATTACGACCGTGCCGCAGATGCCCGATTACATCCGCGGCGTCATCAATCTGCGCGGCAAGAT
>JBAXTC010000812.1:0-3449 GCA_037130375.1 Verrucomicrobiota bacterium
ACAGAATTGGTCGAAGCCTGCGATTTCATGGGAATTAAACCCAAAAACAGGAGTTGGAACCACGGATTTCACGGATAGCACGGATAAGGAAGGGATTGCGGTGCCACGCAAATTGCTCAACATGGGCTTGTTTGCGAAAGCACTCTCTCAATTGTGGGAGAATTGTCAGGTGGGTGGGTCGATTTCGCCCATAGGGGACTGGTTTTAATTCGCGCGGTGACATCGCTTTCCTGGCCGCCCGCTTGCATCTGCTGCACAAGACGCCCTTCGTCTTGGACTTCCGGCCTTTGCAGGAAGCCACCAACCCCCATGCCAGCCTGCTGAGGGTTTGTCGGGCCTATCGCTCCCGGGGGCCGGGCCTGGTCGCCGCCAATCTCTCCTTGCGGAAACGCCAACGCGGGCTTTCCGATGTCCAGTTCATCGAAGCGGCCTCCTTGTTCCAGGTCGTCGGGGGTGAATGCCCCGAAGACATACGCCGCAGGGGCGGACGCACTTCAAAACCTGGCGGAGGTTCGGAGGGGCAGGGCGGGTCAGCGTTCACATAAGCCGGGTTTGTAACCGCGCAATTGAAATCCGCCGACAACCAATCCACGCCATTCGCAACGGCGAGCAAACCCACTTTCAGCAGCCGGCCAAAATCCCATTCTGGATCATTGCCGCACAGCTTCACGGTGAGGCATTTAAGCCCATCGCGACGAATCCAATCCTCCAGGAGCACCGGGTAGCCGTCATTCGGTTCGTTGGAAGTCATAGCCGAGTTCGATCGGATGTGCTGGCGTGCGAAGGCTGGACCACAGTTCGGTTAGATCGAGGCACAACGACTTCAACGCCTCGTGGCGATCATGGTAAGGAATGGAACTTGGCCAGACCCACTGCGCGTTCAACGGCGTTTCCCCCCACCCGTCGGCGGTGCGGCCTTGCGCGTCAACGACCGTAACGCAGGCGCGCGCGCAGGTCACGTGGGTGAGCGTCTCCCCGCCGACTTTGAGCGGCACGCGGGTCTGAATCGGCAGGAAGTAAAGCGCGGCACCAACAGGCCGTATGTCTGTTGATTTCTTCATAGCGGCACATCTTGTTAATAAGGTTCGGGCGGGCTTCCTGTCAACCGGTTTCGCGACACCACTCTGCCCTCTGCCAGAAAGCAATTCCCGGGGTTGACACAGGGTCGTTCAGGGAGGACATTGAATTGGATGAAGCTATGCGGAATTAAGCTTATGAATAAACTATCTGTTTTGCTTTTCGCTTTCACGATGTTGGCCGCAAGGGCCCAAACGACGCCCACGGACAACTCGCTCGAATCCACCGGCGCGCAGCGTGGGAAACAAGCCTCTGCCCTGACCCGCGGGGCGAAGCCGAACGAAATCGTGAAAGGAAACATCACCTACAGCGGCATCGCGGTGCAAGCCATCAAGACCAGCAACCCGTTGCAGCTCTTTAATCCGGCTGCTCCGGCACGGTACGGGTCGGCGGAAGACAATGTGCTGCGCGATGTAATGACCCACCGCGCTACCGGTTTGAAGATATTCGCGATCCGGTTCTGACCCGCTTAGAAACGTGGACTGAACGTCCGGCACTTAGTCGCGATGCGCCCTGTGGACGGCCCGACTTGTCGTGCCGCCCCAAAGTGTGCATATATCCACTGTCAAGAATGCTTAAAACAGGAACACGGATCGCATTCTTAGAGCGTACCGACCTGAGCAGCAGGAAACAGCGCGTTCATCTCCTCATCCTGTGTTCACTCGGGGTGCTGGCGATCCTGCTGGCGATGCTCCTTGTCCTTTCCTCTCTCACCCCAGCCGTGCCGAGATGGTATAGAGCCCATTATTTCGCTGGCAGGGTTAGAGCCAAGGTTGGCTTTTTGAAAAAGCAGGGCCTGCATAGCATACACACAGTGATGGGCAATATGCGTGATGATGTCCTTGTTCTCAAAGTTGGCACAAACGCCTGGTTCCTGGAGGCCCTGTCTCCTTTAGACTGAGCCGTGTCCATGTAGTTGTTTCTAGGTATATAAACCTATGTATTGACACGTATGCTACACTTTTCATTATGAATCAACAAAAAGCAGACTCATCGGCCTCTCGCCAAGAGGAATATGCCCGACTCCGGGCGCAATTGGCCAACACCGAATGGATTAGCGAAGGTTACGTTCAGGCTCGGGGGCCTGGAGCCGGGGGTGCGTGTTATCCGTGGACGCGTAAAGTCAAAGGCAAGACCGTTTGCGTCGCCTTGTCCAAGGAGCAGTATGAGTGGCTCAAGAAGGCGATTGCCAATTGGCGCGTGGTCCAGAAAACTCTGCGCCAGATGCAATGTCTCAGCCGGGAAGAGCTTTTCACATCTCTGCCCAATCCAAAACGCCGCAAGCGACTCGGCAAGAAAGTTCTAGGCATCGTTTAAGCGCCATTGGACCCAGAGGGGCATCCTCCACTCACCCATGTCCCTCGCTCTTAATAAACCGAAGCTCGACAACCTTGCCGGTGACATCTGGAAATCGGCCGAGCGGTTGCGCGGCAAGTTCAAGGCCTACGAATACCAGAACGTCATCCTGCCCATCATCGTCATCCGGCGACTCGAATGCGTGTTGATTGACTGGCGGGAGCAGAAGGTCGCCGAGGTGCTCGCGAAGCGCCCCAACCTGAAGAACAAGGAAAAGGAACTCGCCAAGCTCGTCAAAGACCTCGAGCTGAATCCCAAGCAATGCCCGTTTTCCAACCAGACCGACTGGACGCTCCGCCGCGTCTATGAGGAGGACCCGGCGCTGCGCGAGGCCAACTTCCGCGCCTACATCAACGGCTTCTCGCAGAACGTTGACGACATCATCGAGCATTTCGATTACCGCGCCACCATCGGCAAGATGGTCAAAAACAATTCGCTTGCGCCCATCCTCAATCAATACAAGGAACTCGCGCTCGGGCCGTCGGCCATTTCCGGCCTGGAGATGGGTTACATCTACGAGGAATTGCTGCGGCGCTTCTCGGAACAAAGCGGCGAGGAGGCCGGGGAACACTTCACCCCGCGCGAAGTCATCCGCCTCATGGTCGAGTTGCTGGAAATCCCCATCCCGGAAAAGCATTTCTCCATCTACGACCCCGCCGCCGGCACGGGCGGCATGTTGTCCGTCAGCCAGGAACACCTGTTGGACCGCGCCAAAACTACGGCGGAACGGGAGCGCGTCGAAAAGTTCCTCACCGTCCACGGCCAGGAATTGTCGCCCACGAACTACGCCGTCTGTCAGGCCGACTTGCTCATCAAGAACGACCAGCAGGCCAAGGTCTTTCTAGGCAACTCGCTCATCCCGCACGAGCCGCACGGCAAAGAGCCGGGCGACCAGTTGCCGGAAACCAAATACCACTTCAACCGCATGTTGAGCAATCCGCCCTTCGGCGTCACCTGGGGCGGCAAGGACGGCTACGAAGCCGAGGCGCGCAAGCTGGAAACCACCCGTTACCGGG
>JBAXTC010000813.1:0-3447 GCA_037130375.1 Verrucomicrobiota bacterium
CTCGCCGGGGATGGTCGGGATGTCGGTCACGCTGGCCATCGGCAGCAGGATACGCTTCCCACCGGCGTCGAAGGCGACCTGTATTGACTGCGCCAGGTTCTCCACGGGCACCAGGTTGCCGCCCAGGCTCATGCTGCCCAGGACAACCATCTGCGTCTGGATCGGTTTGCCCAGGACGGCGGAGCACAGTGCCACGAATGTCGCCAGGGGCATCGCCGTGGTCGGGCCGCTGTTGTGCAGTTCGACAACGTGGAAATGGTAGTCGTGCTCGCCTGGCTTGATTGAGGCGCTGACCCGCGAGGCGTTGGCCCGGAAGTAGTCGAAGCCGACCTTCACCCCTTCCTTGGCCGCGCTGTTGGAACCGAGGCCGGACAACTTGAGCGCCCCGTTGCCAGGCGTGACCTGAGTTTCGACCCGGTAGAGGCCCAGAAGTCCACCGCTCCCGGTGCCGACGATGTGGAGGACGCCGGGGTTCATCGGCCCATCCGAGATCAATGATCCGCCGCCCTGTTCCGGCACGCTGATGAATTTCTCCTCGTTCGTCTCCAGATCGATGTAACTGAAGTGGACATCGTAAAACTCCATGCCGCCGATCTTTTTTAGCTGCTCTTTCACGCGGCGGCGGGCCTCCAGCGCGTATTCCAGGCAGCGCCGGACGGCCTCCTTGTCATACTCCTCGTGCGGGTAAAGCAGCTTGAGCAAGCCCGACACCGTGCGCTTCACCGCGATGGTGTCCCGCTGGTTCAGGTCGCGTCCAAGTTTGAAAAACTTGTTGATGGCGTCGGCGTAAGTGCGCTTCCGCATCTCGCGCATGAACTCGGCCAGGTAGTCCACGATCATCCCGTATTGGTTCGTGAAAAACTCCGGGCGCATTTTTGGAACTTCCCAGCCGGGCACGTAGCTGTGGAACCGGTCGAAGAAGGCGGTGTCGATCATCGTTTCCGGGAACGGCGCGAGCAGGTGGCTCGTTTTTAGGAGCGTATCCACCGGCTGGTTGATATTCCCGACGAAGACCATCGAGGCGTAGGCGCTCACGGCGTCCTTACCACGGGCAAACGACCCCGAAGCCATGTAATCCTTCATGATCTGGACGCCGTCCTTGTCCTTGAACGAAATGCCAGCCACTTCATCGAAGGCGACCACGTCCCACAGGCCGACCAAACCGACGCGCCTGCTGCTCATGTTGTAAAACAGGTTGGCCACGGTCGTCTGGCCCCCTGAAATCAAAATGCTGTTCGGGCTGATTTCCTTGTAGATATGGCTCTTGCCGGTGCCGCGTGGACCGAGTTCGCACAGGTTGTAGTTGTTTTCGACCAGCGGGATCATCCGCGCCAGCAGGTGCCACTTTACGCGGCGGTCAAAATTCGTCGGCTCCATCCCGGTCGAGCGCAGCAGCACATCAAGCCATTCGCCTTCCGTAAACGCCTTGCGCCCGGCGTAGAACGACTCCATGTCCATGTTCGGCATCTGGATCGGCTTCAAGTCCTCGATGACGAACGGCGACGACTTTTGCCCTTCCTCGTAAAAGTAGTGAAGGGTGATGATGCACCAGATGCCACCCGCCAGCAGCTTCTCGAATTTCTTAACGAACGAGCTGTTGACCTCGATTTCCTTCGTGCCCAGGTTGCTCAACACCGCTTCATACACATCGCGCTTTTCGTTCAATGTCACCGTGACCTTGTCGATGATCTTGAGGCTGCCCTTTTCCCGGATGATAGACTTCACCTTCTCGGCTTCGTCGGGCCGGACGTAGTTCTCCGCCAGGATGCGCTTCACCGTCTTCAACCCGTCCTGGATCACCTGCTCGTCGTTCGTGGCGCAGTGCGAGCCGAGCAGATACTCCAAAACGTAAACGGGCACGTTCGCGCCCTCTTTCACCAGCTTGGTGAGGTCTTTGCGAACGACCCGGCCAGCAAAATGCTGGTTCAGCAGGTCGTCGAGGTTCCGTCCATCACTGCGCGGATCAATATTCGGTGTCATAGCAAAAAGAGACTTCAACCTAGATTCGGCAGTTGATTTAACCGCAAAGATCGCAAAGACAAATAGTTATGAATGGATGGCATAAGTCTTCCCTTCACCCGGCGGGTGATTGAGTTCTTTGGCTTGGAATCATCACCCATTCCTTTCTATGCGCTCTTTGCGTTCTTTGCTCTCTGTCCGCGCAGCAGGGCGACAAAATCATCGAGCAACTGCGCGTTTTCCTGGCGAATCTGCGCGCAGGCTTTTTCGTAATCCTTGTAAGGGTCTTTCATATTGAGTGTATCGTCGAGTGTTAGAACGGTTTTGTGATCAATAGAGACTTTGACTCCTGGTTCCGCGGGGCTGTGGGGTCTTGTGGTCAAAAATCATTGGTAAAGGCCCTGTCGATGGTGACCTCAACGCTCTGCTGCTCGATGCCGGTCTCGGCTTCCCGGAGCACCAGGCGGTAAGGCTTGTTTTTGTCGTATTGCCGGTCCAACAGCACAAGCGACACCCACTTCTTCCGCTCGTTCATGTTGTCGGAGGTGCTGTCGAACGTCACCGTCTCGATGTTCGTGACGGCTTCGTCCCCATCGTGAATCGCTACTTTCAGCGTGATGGCTTTCACCCGGTCGGTCACCGCCTCGGTCTGGAGCAACTCGAACCGATGGCGTGGCGTGGTAATTTTGTGGTTGGTGCCCAGGACGTGAACGGCAACTTGCTTGGTTTTACTGCCAGACAGGCTCTTGCCACGCGCCTCTTTTACCAGGATGACCGGCACCACAACTTCCTGGAGCATTGCCCCGCCGTGGATGAACCGCGCACCACCGGTGAAGTGAAACCGGTTCACTCCCTTCGGAATCCAGAACTCCATGTCGCCTTCCGCACTGGCCGTCGCCGATGTGAACCCGTGCCAGGTGCCGTCGTGTTCCGGTAGTTTGTGGCCCAGGAGATAACGCTTTTTGGCGACGACCGTGCCGTTCGGCTTGTCCGCCAGGGCGCTCTTGTCGGTGGGTTCAGGCGCGGATTCCTGGAACAGGAAACCGTGATCCGCCGTGATGAGGACCTGGCTGCCGTTCAGATTGTTGATGATGTGACCGACCAGGCTGGCGATCTCGTTGATGGCCTTCCGCACCGCCTCGAAGGTCTTGCCCTCGGTCGGCGCGTAATCCCCCGTGGCATCCACGGTGTTGTGATAGACATAGACCACCATCTTCTCCCGAACGAACTCACGTCCGGCCTCCCTGCTCAGGGCCATGAGGTCTTCGCCCTTCACCGCGACGCCCTCGACCGCCGCCAGGATTTCATCGCGCTGTGCCAGTGAAGACGACGGTTTGCCATCCACCAGGACTTCGCCAGTCGGCTTGTAGGCCAGCGTCTGATGTGGCAGCAGGCTGGCCATGCCCAGGGCGGTGTAGGACGGCAACACGCTGAGCTGTGAGGTCAACTCCGCCTCGAACCGGTATTTCCCGTTCAGCTCGCGGGTCA
>JBAXTC010000814.1:0-3434 GCA_037130375.1 Verrucomicrobiota bacterium
CTCGCATTGTCGCAGGTATCTACCGTCCCCATAACTACTTAGCACATCAACAACCAACAGCAGAAGCGGCTTGTCGTTCATCGCCATGTTTTGGCATGGTGCAGGCATGAAACAGTGCCTTTCATTGCGGGGCATCGTGACTGTGATGAACACCCCATTCACCGATGCCAACGAACTGGACGCCGCCGCTTTGCGGCGGCATCTGCGAAAGGCCCTGGCGGCGGGCGTTGCCGGTTTTCTGGTTCCCGCCATGGCGAGCGAGGTGGACAAGCTCTCGGCAGCCGAGCGCGAGGTGTTTGTTGCCACCGTCCTGGACGAGGCCAAAGGCCGCGCAATTGTGATTGGAGGGGCGTCGGCTGCTTCGGGAGCCGAGCGGGTCCGCCTGGCGCAGGGGCTGGTGGCGGCAGGCTGCGATGGGGTGCTGGTATCAATCCCCTACGAGAATGAGAAACAATACGTCAGCGCCGTTCGCGAGGTGGATGACACGGGGCCGCCATTCCTGATGCTGCAGGATTGGGATCCGCAGGGCTATGGCGTGCCGGTGACCACCCTGGTAGGCCTGTTCGAAACGGTCGAGTCCGTCCGGGCCGTCAAAGTGGAAGTCGTGCCGGCCGGGCGCAAGTATTCCGAACTGCTGGCAGCCACGGGCGGGCGGCTCCACGTGTCCGGCGGTTGGGCGGTCATGCAAATGATCGAAGCCCTCGACCGGGGAGTGCATGCCTTTATGCCCACTGCTCTCCACACGGTTTACGTCCGCATTTACCGCCTCCACGCGGCCGGAGACCGCCAAGGCGCGCGCGACTTGTTCGCGAAGCTCCTGCCAGTCCTCGCCTTTGCGAATCAGCATTTGGACATCTCGATCCATTTTTTTAAGCGGCTGCTCCACGCCCAAGGCATCTATCCCACGCCGGCGGTGAGGCCCCCTATCCTCCCCTTTGACGACGCTCATGCGCGGATGGCCCAGGAACTCATCGCCCTGGCCTGTGCCTTGGAAACCGAGTTGGATGGCTGAGCCCGGCTTCCAACGCACGGGCCCCAGGGCAATGTGACGGTGTCGCCTTTGGTGCCAAGCTGATCGCTGTTCGCATAGGTGGGGAAGAGGTTGATCTAGGCCAGATGGGCCGGATCACGTTCGCGAAGGTAGGCGACGAGCTTGCCCAGCGCCAGAAAGTTTGTCGATGAACTCTCCGGCTTGAACAATCTGACACCCCAATACGTCGAACGGGGGACCATCCAAGTCTGAACTAACTGCACTGATGCTCGCGCAACGACAAGCCGGACTCCGCTCGCCGGGGCAGCACCGCCCCGGTTTCACGCTCATCGAACTGCTGGTTGTCATCGCGATCATCGCGATTCTGGCCGCGCTCTTGCTCCCCGCACTGTCCAAAGCCAAGCAGAAAGCGCAGGCCACGCAGTGTGTTTCTCAATTGCATCAGTGTCAGGTGGCCATGCAGGCATATCTGCCGGATTTCAATGATCGAATGTTTTGGGGTGACCCACGTTCTCCTGCAATTTCCACTGACGGGATGGATTGGTTCGTGTGGGCTGGGCGCACCAACAATAACGTCTATACCGGACAAGCGAATATGTTCAACCGCATTGATCGGCCCCTGAATCATTACGGTCTCAGTTACCAGGTGGTGACCTGTCCTCTGGATCAGGGCCGAATTGAAAGCCAGCCCAACAAGAATATGGAATGGGTGGGCAACTCGTATATGTTCAACTGTGCGGGACTGCCACCGCTCACGACCGGGGGCCTCGACGGGCAGCGGGCCGCCGGGGTTGCCCAGCCGTCCCGAACGGTGATGTTCGCCGACTGCGTCGTCGCATTTCCCACGGAGACGCATGGCTGGCACCGGACTAAACCAGCCGGGAACGTCGGGGCCGTCGATGGCCACGTGGAATTCCAAACTGCCATCACCGTGACGAACATGATCTGGTGACCGGATTCGCTCCGTCCGCAACTGTGACCGGTCAAGCTTCAACCACCCCGGGCGACAGCTTGAGCTTGATGGTCAGCGCTTTGCCAAAGGCTCAGGCCGGGGACAATCGTCGATGAACTTCAGCGCTTCGGTGACGAGTATCTCACCCGTGCGCTCGCCCAGGCTGGTCCGCGAGATGTAGGCATAGCGCTTGAAACTGTCGTAATCTTCCTTCGTCAGAATATAGCCAAAGGCATCGTTGGTGAGGCCGAAGAGAAAATTGTTTTCACCGTGCATTTTGCGCTTCAGATAGTACCCGATGTTCGGCAAGGCTTCACCCGGGATGGTGAGGATTTGGGCGCTGCCCAGGTTAATGACATTCAGTTGTGTGGTCAGACTCGCCACCTCCGAGCCGGGGCTGCCCGGGAGGGTCTTGAGCAACGCGCGCATCAAGGGAGCATCGACCGGCAACGACAATGGCCGCGCCGCGCAGAAGAGCTTGGGCGACGCTTGTTCCGGCGCGTCGCTGACAATCCGCAGAGCTTCGTCGGCCAGGAGCCTGCCGATGCGCTGGCACTCTTCCCAGCTTCGGGCCTCTTTTCCCGCCGGCAGCCGGTTGTCGGCCGTGACCATTCCGCCTTGCGCGCTGTTCATGAAGATTCCCGTCCCGCCACCTTTCTCCGCCAGGCGGTCGTAAAGCGGTCCGACGAGGTCCGGGCTGCAAATACCTGTGTCGCTCCCCAGCACCTCGGGGTGAATGGCGTAATTCACCAGCGTGGCAATCGGCTTGCCGGATGCGTCCGACAGTTGAACGACATTACAGCGCGGATCGTATAACTGCTCCGCGTAATAATTGTAGGCGATCCTGCCTTTTGCCTCGCCCGTGGCGATCTTGAGCCGCACGGCTTGGAGGTTGGTGACTGCTTCATGGATAGCCTCGGCCATGCCAGCGCACACTTGGTCCATATATTTATCGTCCCGCGTCGTGCCGCCGTTGCCGTCCGGAAAACCATAGCAGTCCGGCGCGCTGTGCGTGTGCGTTGCCCCAATCAGAATGTTCTGCGCCGGGATTTCCTTCACTGCTGACCGAACACGGTTGCCCAGTGCCGCCGGAAATCCGAGGAAATCCGCGCTGACAATCGCCACCGTGGTCCCGTCCTGCTCGAGCACCAACGCCCTGACCGTCAGGTCGCCTTCCCGGCGATTGGCCGGGTGCGAGGGGCCGACTCCGCCACTCAGCGGCAAGAGCGGGTCGGGGTTAACCTTGCGCACCGCGATTCCGCCGCGAAGGCCGGCCAGCGCGTCGAGATTGGAAAGAATGAGACAAAGCAGTACGGGGAACAATTTCATATTCATGATCGTCGCGGCTAAGATACACCAGCCACGCCTTCCGGCAAGCCGCCCCCGAATTGGACCAGCAATTGTCATTTTGGATTCTTCGCAGATGAAACCTGGATTGGAGCGCGGACATTCTTGTCCGCCTCCGTGCGCGCGCCGGCGTGGGAAGCGGAC
>JBAXTC010000815.1:0-3416 GCA_037130375.1 Verrucomicrobiota bacterium
TGACGGGGATGCCAAGGCTCGTGAGCGCCGTGGCCGTGCCGCGCGTGGCGTAGATGCGGAAGCCGAGCTGATGAAGCCGCGCCGCCAGGATCGTGGCCGCCGACTTGTCGCTGTCGCAGACCGAGAGGAAGACGCTGCCCTCGAGCGGGAGGGGCGCGCCGGCGGCGTCCACGGCCTTGCCGAAGGCCGCCGGGAAGTTCTCGGCGATGCCCATCACCTCGCCGGTCGACTTCATCTCGGGGCCGAGCTGCGTGTCGGAGCCGGGGAAGCGGTCGAACGGCAGCACGGCCTCCTTGGTTCCCGCCCCCAGCGCACCTTGTCGCGAGCTTCCTCGAGCTCTTCCATATTGACGGCCTTCTTGTTCGTGCTCGCCGCCAGGAGCGCCGCTTCATTCAGCAGGTTTGCCAGTTCGGCGCCGGAGTAGCCTGGCGTGCCGCGCGCAATCACGGACAGGTCAACCGCGGGTGCCAGCTTTACGTTCTTGGCGTGGACTTTCAATATGGCTTCGCGTCCGCGCACGTCGGGCAAATTGACGGTGACCTGGCGATCAAAACGGCCCGGGCGCAACAATGCCGGGTCCAGAACATCGGGCCGATTGGTGGCCGCGATGATGATGATGCCTTCCTGCGTATCGAAACCATCCATCTCGACCAGCAACGCGTTGAGGGTCTGCTCACGTTCGTCATTGCCGCCTCCCAAGCCGTGGCCCCGGCTGCGCCCTACGGCGTCAATTTCGTCAATAAACACCAGGCAGGGCGTGTTCCGGCGAGCCTGTTCAAACATGTCACGGACCCGGCTGGCGCCGACCCCGACGAACATTTCAACGAAATCCGAACCACTGATGCTGAAGAAAGCGGCATCGGCCTCGCCAGCAATCGCTTTGGCCAATAGCGTTTTGCCCGTCCCCGGCGGGCCGATCATCAAAACACCTTTCGGGATGCGACCGCCCAGCCGCTGGAACTTCTTCGGATCTTTGAGGAACTCAACCAACTCGGAAACCTCTTGAATAGCTTCCTCGACGCCGGCAACATCTTTGAAGGTCGTCTTGTTCCGTTCTTTGGCCAGCAACCGAGCCTTGCTCTTGCCGAAACTCAACGCGCCTTTGCCCGCCATTTTGATTTGGCGAATGAAGAAGAACCAGATCAGGGCAGCGATGATGATGATCGGCAGGACGCTCACCATGAAACTAAACAATATCGTATTCGGCTCGCGCGGCTCGAACTGCGGCAAGGTAAGAAGTTTCTTTTCCAATTCAGGATACAGCCGGGCTTTGGCCCGAAACGGCACCTCGGACTTCGGGTCATTCTCCACCTTGCGGTATTTGCCCACGATCTCATTGAGAGCCGGACTTTGCGGACTGTAGTTAATGGTAGCCTGAATAATCTGGTTGGACTCGACCAGTTGCTGGAATCGGTATTGACTGAGCAGGTCACCCGGCGCATCCATTCGGTCTTTGAAAAGCATCAGCAGAATAATGCCGCTAAAAATCGCAATCCATACGATCCATGTACGCGGTGGAACCTTGAACTCCCCTCCCTTTTTGGAGTTCTTGTCGTCGTCGCCAGATTTATTATTATCGGCCATCTTCAAAACAGTTGTGGCAAGTTAACACGATTGGTCAGCCGCCGCAACTAACCCATTTAAGCCCTATTCCAGCGCCATTGCAAGCGGCGAATCGTTTGTTCTGTAAGCTTAAATCGTTCCGAGATTCGCATCCCCTCCACCCAAAACACCTCGCCTTTGGCGGTTGCGGCGACGATCAGATCACGACGCCGCCTGCGCGGAACCTTTCCGTTAGTGAAAAAGTCCTGGAGTTTGACTGCACACGCCATGCCAATCGGCTGAAAACGGTCGCCTGGACGCCAATGCCGCAGCCAGATGCAAGACCCAACCCTGTCCGCATCAAAAAACTCGCGCCCGACCCTGCGTTGAGGTCGTCTGACTGGCCTTTTTATATCCACCCTCCAGCGCATCACCGCTCCATCGAACACAACCTCCCCTGCCCTTTCGCCCAGATTTACCTCGATTTCATCCGACCTAAACTCTTCTGATGTTGGCTCTTGCAAAGTCACCACTCCCAGGCAGTCGCGGATTGCCTGGAGTAACGACGGCGGCTCGACTCTCCGGCCGTCACCAGGCCCGGGGTTTCCTTGACCCTCGGACCCTCTGACCATAAACCGGCGAATACCGGCGGGATGCATCATCCCGCTATGCCAGGGTCCGATGCTAACCGCCCTGTTGGCAGCCGAGCGGAGCTGTTCCAAAAGGTCGTAGTCGGCCACGACTCCTTGACGCAGCAATTGCAGTTGCAGAGAGCGGCGCTGGACAGCTACGGGCAATTCATCAAAGAGAGTCGAGGGATGCGGGCGGATTGGCCGGTTCCTCTCACCTCGAATCTCATCCATTCCTCGATCCTCGATGTTCCACCCGCCCGACTGCCTCTTCCCCCCTCGATCGAGCCACTGCAACGCCGCCTGGGTAACGCAATCTGCTTCCGCCGCGACAATCTCCATCGTTCGCAAGACGGTTTTATCCAGGGCCGGCTGATATTCCTTGCGGAGCAGCGGCAGCAATTCGTGCCGGATGCGGTTTCGTTGAATGTCCAGCAGCGCATTGGTGGCGTCCTCGCGAAACCTGACTTGCTTCTCGGAAGCGTAGTCGTGCAACGTGGACTTTGGGTGGTCGAGCAGCGGACGAACCAGTTCAATTTTCGGGTCGCTCGGCGACCGATTCCGCCATTTCATTCCGGCGAGCCCTTCGCCACCGCTGCCGCGCAGCAGTCGCAGAAAGAAAAGCTCGAGCTGATCATCCGCGTGATGCGCGAGCGCAACGCTGCGAATTCCCAGTTGCGACGCCGTGCGCGCCAGGAAATCGTGGCGCACTTTCCGCGCGGCCATTTCTATCGAGAGATTGTGCGTTCGGGCGAACTGGCGCACATCCGCTCTCTCGACCCAAACCGGCAGGTTCAGTGTTCTCGCCGTGAGCCTGACGAGCCGTTCATCCGCGTCACTGCTCCGCCCGCGCAACCGATGGTTCACATGCGCCACGCTCAGTTGCCAACCATACTTTGCTGCCAACTCGCTCAGGACGCGCAGCAGCACCATCGAATCCACCCCGCCCGAAACGGCGATCAGAATCCGCTGCCCCCGATCAAGAAGCCGGCGGGCGCAGATGCTCTGGTCAACGCGATTCGCAAGGTCATTCACAGCAGGATGCTATTTCAGCAGCCCTCGGAAGCAAGGAGGATTCGACATTCTCGCCTCTGACTCAGGGCGGTTTCAAGAAATCGTAGCCGATTCCGTATCCTACCTGATTTCCTCAGCTCGCTTGGTTAGAGACTGCAGGCGCTCCGCGCAGGGCCAAAGCGCCGTCGCCGCTACGCTCTGCCGGCGCACTCCATAATCTTTGGCCTTCTC
>JBAXTC010000816.1:0-3406 GCA_037130375.1 Verrucomicrobiota bacterium
ACTCCAGTTGACCTCCGTCAGTCCGCCGAAGCCGCTGGGATCGTCCTTCGAGGCGTCCAGCACGTTGCCGTTGGTCAGCAGACGCGGATTTGTGCCCACCGGCCAGGTGTGAGCCACGCGGCCTTCCATATCGAGCAGATACGTCATGCCCCGGACCCCGAACCAAGTGTAGCCGTTGAAGGTGTTGGTTTTGTCCCAATACAAAAGCTCGGTCGGCCCTTGCAGCGCCTCGTAGGCGAAAGACGACGTGGCCAACGAAACCAGAAGCAGGAGTGCGTGTCTCATAAGGCGGGTGTTCTAGTTGCGTGCTTGTTGACTTTTGGAAGCGCCAACGCCAAAGAGGAAGTCCGTGTTCGGCACCTCGGGCATCGGGATGGCCCGCGAATAGAGGTAAGCGCCGGTGCATGCGAACTTGGCGTCGAGATTGCGCAGCTTGAGCAGCGTCGCCTTCTGCTCGACCGTCAGCGTCTTCGCCACCTGGGCAAACGCCGTGGCGTAGAAGTAGGAGATTTCCCCATCCATCTCGCCGTAGCGCTTGGACAGCGCCATGACTTTGTCCCTGTCCACGGACGTTTCCTTCATGAACCGCCTCAACTCGGTCGCGATGGCGCGGCGCGTCTTGACGATCTCGTCGAGGTCCACCCGCTGCTGATCCACGAGGCTCGTGACGATGCCACCTTGCGATTCTGTCAGGGCCGCCAGGAACGCCTCGCCGCTGTCGCCGGTCAGCGAGGTGCTGATGGAATAGTTGGCGTTGCCCATCGCCGGGATGTCCTTCATGTAAAACGACCCGAAATAGGTCGCGTGCCGTTCGGGGCAAAAATACACGTCCGCCTCCACGTTGCCGGCGTACCAACTGAACATCTCGCTGGCGTAAGTCATGACGGCGACGTGGGCCGTGTGCGACAGGCTCCGCTTGTCAACCTGGTCAGCCAGTTCTGGCCAGGTGGAAGAGTTGTTGAACAGCATCTTAGCCAGATGTTCCTTCTGCGCGCCCGTCAACGAGCGGATGATGCCACCCAGAACTTCCGCGCGCCGGTAACTGAGCAGGCCGTCGGTTTCATACAGGCTGGACGTGTACTTCATCACCGCCTCGCGGCTGAGGCCGGCGCTACCCGTGGGAAAGTTGCCCTCGAGCTGCCGGCAGAAAGCCTTGATCAACGGAAAGCGCTTCTGGACGAACTCGGTGAGCATGGTTTCCTGCTCCTTGCCGAGGGCGACCAACTTCGCTTTTTGTTCGTCGGTCAGAATGTAGAGAACGTTATTGGCCGCGCGCGGCACAAACGAGGTGTTGTGGCCCAGTTCGTTGCTGTCCACGTCGCGCATGTATTGGAAGCCGCAGAAATCCGCCACCTTGCCGGGCGGCAGGAACGTGTTGCAGCCGAAGTCGCCGGTCAGGAAGGCCAGGCCGTCGAAGGCAATGGTGTTCAGTTGCGCCCGATCCGAGATGGCCTGCTCAGTCGAGTATCCCCCCTGTCCACCGGCTTGGCGACCGCGCGGTTCCGAGCGGGCGTCGCCGCCGGGCATCTGATCCTGTGCCTTCTGCGCATCGGTGAGGGTTTCCGTTTGCCCCGGCTCATTCCCGCCGCGTTCGTTGCCCGCACCGCCATCGCGCGGAGGCGGACGCTGTCCGTCGCGCGATGAAGGTGATCTCTGGTTTTGCGCGGTGAGGAGGCACGTCGTTGCGACGAGTGCCAGCGCGAATAGGAAAAGTTTCGTTTTCATAAAGTTCATATAGTTTGCTGTGTTTGTTGTCGTCTTTCGGTGACTGCGGCCACTGCAACCAGCGCCGCCACATTTTCATGTCCAAGGGGATGAACGGAAAGTCTCAGCGGTTTTCTACAGGTGGACTGAGAAAAACGTTTTGGAAGCCGGTTGAAGCTCCGCCAGGATCGAATCAGGGGCTCCGCATCCGCAAGATAAGTCGGGGCGCCGGCACTTTTAAAACGCAGCCGGTAATTGTAGCGCGTGTTGGCCTGGAGCGACCCGAAGACTACCTCGGTCGGTTGGCCCGCCAGGCAAGTCCAAGAAGGCCGCTACCCCCGAGGTCACAAAGGTGAGTTTGACAGCCACGAGTTTCGAGCGGGCCACGCCATTGAGCGCATACCGTCCGAAGGCTGGGGCCAGGCGGTCCATCTCACCCCCATTCCTTTCGCTTGCCTCAACAAACTGGGCAAGCGCTAGCGACTGCTGTTGCCTTTCGACGCTTAGCCACGGAAATGGCACCTCCGTTCGGCCAGGACGGTTTCGGTGTCGCGGCTGGCGTGGAGGACGGCAAGCAGCCAGATTTCCGGCGGCCGGATGACGTAGAAGATGCCATAGGGAAAGCGGTCGAGATTCAATCGTCGCACGTCGGCAAAACGTACGGCGTAAAGCTGTGCGTCGCGAGCAAGCCTGTGGTAGTGGGAAAGAAAATCTGCTCCGAAGTCCAGCCCCAAACCGGGCTGCTGGTTTTCATACCAGTTGACGGCCTCGCTGATGTCAGCGCGAATGAGGGGGTGTCTTCGCAGCACGCTCATCCATGATCTCCTTGAACATCTGCTTGACGTCAGCTTCGGCAAATGGCAGCCGCAATGCGGGGTCGGTCTCCATTTCGGCCAAGCGCCGGCACACTTCGCTTTCTTGCGCGCGCGTGAGCAGGGAGGGTTGCTCGATTTCATCCCGGTGGTCATCGAGCCAGCGCGTAAAAGCCCGCCGCTCGGTCAGCGGCATCGCCAGCACTTGCGACTCGAGTTCTTTCACGCTCATGGCTGCCAATTTACGCTTTTGATCACGGTTTGCGAGCAAAAATATCACCCGTCGCCTTTCTTCCTCAACGGCATACGTTTGTGTCAAGGTGCCTTCCTCAACCCCTCCCACTTCACCACCCAACTTCCATCAGCGGGAAAGCCGGGAGCAGATTTGTCCGGAGCGCCATCCCAGCCCGCGGCCATCATCGCGACCGCATATAGGAGGCCGCCGTTTCCGGGCAGATACCAACCCCCGTTGAGGCCGCGAGTGTCGTAGCGGTTCTTGTCACCGGCCTCCTTGAGCAACGCATCGACGGCGATTTGAGGTTCGCCGTTGCGCGCGGCGGCCATCGCCATCCACGGGAAATCCCAGCCCCAGCAACGATTCCAATCCCAGGTCTGCCAGACTTTGAGCACCGTGCGATGGGCCGTCTCACGGTCAACACCTGCGATGGGCGGCAGCATTCCGAAAACACCCACCAGGTCAGGATGCTCAAAAGCACGCTTGGTGTAAGTATCCAGCCATTCCGCCGAGTGGACAAACACCCCGCCGCTCACCGGCAACGGCGCGAGGCGCGCACGGACTTCATCCCAATGCGGTTCGCGCTCGAGGCCGAGGCGTTGCCGCCATTCCTGGGCCTTGTCCAGGCCCCAGCGCCAATACGCGAGATCGAACA
>JBAXTC010000817.1:0-3399 GCA_037130375.1 Verrucomicrobiota bacterium
CGCCCTTGGCGTCTCCCACCTTGCACTTCCGCTCGACCTTGGTTAGATATCGCTCACGAAGAATTCTGTCCTGCGCCCGCGCGGACATTCCTGTCCAATGTCACTAGGAGTTGCTCCCAGAGAAGGCCGGAGAAACCGGTCCAAGCCTTTGTCCCGGAGGGCGACTGACCGATCTCGCAGGGATTCAGTCTTTGAATTTCTGATTCATGCGATGCCCAGTTGTTGCAGTAAAAAGTTTACTTTCTCGAATGCGTCCCGCTGGCGGATGGTGTGCTCCTCCGCGTCCAGTGTTTCGTCGAACTCCGACACGTCTTTCGGGCCGACGTGATCCAGTGTGGCGAACTTGCCCCCGATATTTTTCAGGCCCTCCTTGACCAGCGCCAGCTTGAGATGGGGCTTGAACGCCTTCACGACCGCCTCCACGCCGCCTGGGTAGTTGTGTAGGACGAAGTAGATGTCGTAAGCGTCCTTGGCCTTGCGCCGATCCTCCAGGGCCATGCCCTTCATGATCAGGAACGGCACCACCGAGGCGACCTGCACCTGCACTTCGTCCGTCGCGCCGTCCGGCAGCTTGCCCTTAACGCTCACCGTAGTTGGCTCGATCTGGAACGCCAGATCGCACCCCCGCACCTTGCGTGGCTGCATGTCCAGCGCCTTCTGCGTGCGGCGGCTCTTACCGGTGCCGCCATATTCGCCCGCCAGGAAATCCACCTGCACCGATTGCCCCCGCACAGTCTTGCGAAAGATGAACGGCTGCTGTTTGTCCTGAGCGTAGCCATGCTGGAGCAGAATCTCGCCGATCATTCGATAACCGGCCTCGGTCAACTCCTTGTGGTTCAGGGCCAGATCCACGTCAATGCTGCCGACGTGCCGCTCCCGGCTCTGCGGGATAAGCAGCTCGGGAATCCAGCCGCCCACCAGCACCATGTCGTCCCGATACTCACCGAGGATGTGCGTCAACTCGATGAGCACCGATCTGGCCGCTTCCACGGCGGCGGCGGTGTAGTCTATGCGTTCTCCGGCCATGACGGTTGAATGATTTGTTGTTTCAGAAAATCCGCCGCTTCTTCGCCCCGGCCCTTGATCTGGCGCAGGTCGAGGTAGGTCTGCACCGGCGACGTTACCCTGGCATCACCCTTGATTTCCGCACCGTAAAGCACTCCGTCGTCGTAGGGCGCAATCAGGTTGACGTTGGCCCCGCTCGTGACGGGCTTCAGTTCAAGGCGCTCGGCCAGGCTGTCGAGGTTGCCCACCACGTAGGCCATCGCCCGCTGGTAACGCACCATTGGCGCATACCGGGCCGCGCTGGAGAACCCGGCCAGCGCGTAGGCCGACTTGTCTTTCGCGCACGCCTCGGCCAGCAAGCGCTCAAAGTCCGCAACAGGCCGGAGCGTGTAAAACTCCCGGACGGCGTTGCGGCGGAAGTCGTAGTTCTCCTCCCACTCCGCCAACAGCTCGGCGGGGGCTGTGAGCCGGAACCCATCGTCGCCGGTCTCCATCCACTCCCGATCCACCAGCAGCTTCTTGACGTTGAAGCCCTGGCCGAGGCTGACGCCTGCCTCTTTGGCCAGCGACTGCACCTTCCACCACCGCCCCGGCGCGGAAAGCAGCATCCGGAGCACGCGCTCGGCCTTGGGCGAGTAAAGCGATCGCAGATCGCGCTTCCTGGCAAAGGGATTCTCTTTGCCCTCTTTCGAGACGAACACCTGGTCGAAGCTGAGCAGGCAGTTCCCGGCCAAGTCGGCGAAGCCGAAGCCTTCCTTGAGGCAGATTTCGGCTGCCTGCGGCGAGATGTAGGGAGCCATGACCACGCCATAGGCACCGGGAAGTTCGTTCTTGAATCTTAACAACTGGTTTGTGGCTTCGCGGATGATGCGGGGCTGGCCCACCTTCCGCACTTCGACGACCAGCGTGCTCTTGCCTCCGAGCGTCTTGACCTGGAGACGCAAGTCCGTCCTGCCGTTTCCCACCTTGGACGCCCGCTGCGCTTCGACTCGCAAGAACGGCACTCCCTGAAGGCACTTCAGTAGTGCTTCCCCGGCTCGATCCATCAATGCGATTTCTTTCATTGCAGCACCTATTTTCAACTGGTGCTGAAAACTATACTTTTGCTGAAAGTGCCGCAAGCACGACTTTCAGCAGATTGCCATCTTTCAACGGCAGTTGAAGCCTGCCAATCCGGTGAAACTAGCAGCCGCAATCTCCGTGCCTGAACCCCAAAGCCGCTGGAGAGAGTTGAAGATTATCCCGCCTTCCAAAAGCAGTGCCACTTCAGAAAAAGTCCGACTTTAACCAAAATACGCCTGCATGTTCGCAAGACCTTTTTGGCTAAACCGGTTGCAGGAAACCTGGCGCGCCGTCCCCATCGCTTGGCTACCGAAGTCTTGCTCAACTCTTAAGTACTTGATGCTATCGGCTGGGTGACCCGTAGCAAACAGAGCCTGCGTTGGCGACTCAGATCTCCCCGCTCGCCCTCGTTCAAATTCATCTTCAATCCACGCATTCGCAAATAGAATGCTCCGAGCCTTACCCAAGAGCACGGTTCCAAGATTCATGTGGGGCCGAAAACCTTGTCGATGTTTTTCCGATCCTGCTCCAGATCATCGAGGTCATAGTGCCTGTCGCACTGGCGCTTTGCCAAAAACTCCTCGGTCTCTTCCCAATCCAAATGCAGCATCCAAGCCACTTGCCCTCGCGAAAGCTCTCTTGACCGGTATCCTTCCACGGCCGCTTGCTCCAGCAAATGCCTGCCAACTTGCTGCGGTACCGCACCATATCCGCGTGCAACGGCGGCAGGCAGTTCCACCGTAACCGTGACGGTGCCCTTTTCCTGCTCTTCTTGTGCAATTCGCATCGGTCCAAACATGCCATTTTGGAGCCTCTTTTCAAGTTCTATTGGCGTGAGCCATAACGGCTTGGTTGCTAAGAAACGGCTGGACCGGTAAAGCCGCCGTCGCGCAGCCCTTTGAAAAAGGTGGGATAATCAATGAAGCCGGTCCCGAAGGGCACCGCGCGCACCCAATCCACCGGTTGTCGCTCGTAGTTCACCAGTTCCGGGCGGTAGCGAAAGCGCGGCACCCCGATGTAATCGGCATTCGTCGTGAGGACGGTGTGTGGCGCGGCCATCTTCGCGGACTCATGAAGTCGGGGAGATCCAGCGCAGTCTGACCCCAGAATCCGGCGTAACTGACAGAAAAAAGACTGGGTTTCATAGCTAGATTCTTGATTGTTTGCTCAAGTCAGGCGCGCATCTGACAACGACAACTATCCTTCACGGTCCCGTTGTCTCGTCCCAGATTGTTACCAGAACCGGGCAGCCAGGGAAAGGTAATTCAAGGTTTGAACTGGTAGGACGAAGGATGAATCGCGCTTTCAGCGCTGATGGGGTTTTGGGCTGAT
>JBAXTC010000818.1:0-3396 GCA_037130375.1 Verrucomicrobiota bacterium
TGGTAGTTGTGCCCTTCTCAGTTACAATCGTATCAGCCATGTAAGAACCATACTTTATGGATTCTTACGGCGCAAGGTATGAAATCAGGAGGTCCGTAGCAAAGCCAGGGCAGCCGATGAGCGGGTCAGCCCCTGGATTGGGCTGCTTCCCGGCGCAGAAATGAACCGTGCTCCGGGGGCCCCTTTTCTGCCACACTTAAGATAACCCCAACGCCTGTGCAGCGGCGATCTGAAAAGCGCGGCGCACCTCGGAGGCATCAGAATTGGGGAAATCAGAATTCCGTATTCCGAGCATCGAGCTACGAAATGCTGCCACCAGCAGGTGGCGTGGTCGGGCCAGCAGGTGGTATCGGGGGATTCTGTGGCGGTTGCTTGAAGCTCGGCGGGGGTTCGCTGGCCGACCAATGTTCCCGGGAACTCATCTTCCGATAGCTATGGCTCCGATACTTGCTGAACTTGCGCTCACGCACGGACCAATGTCCCGAGGTGATGCGACCCAGAAGGTTCTCAAGCTGCTGAACCGCTTCGCCGACAGATGCCCCAGGCCCATAGCTCTTGAGAGAAGCAATCGCCTGGTTCAAAGCCTGGACCGCTTCCTCCATCCTGTCTGCGTCCAGGTGTCTGGTGGCTTCATCCATGACCTGTCCAGCCCGTTGCATGGCGACCCACGGAATGACCTCCACCTTTTGCCTCACCTCTTCGGGTTTCTGCGTGGCCTGAATTCTCACTACCTGCGAAACGGTTCGGGATGTGATTTCTGCCTCGCCAATTTCGTCATACACAATTTCCACCTCCAACAGACGCTCTCCCTCCAGGCTCACCACCGGGCGACCATCTACCCAAGGCAAAGGCAGCACGTTCAATTGGAAGCACGCCACCCGGGTCTCGCCGCTGACCAGATCCCCCAGAAAGTACTCGATCCAACCCTCTGGCCGATCGACTTTGGGGTAATTGCCCAGAGGCTGCTGAGACTCGCAGAAATCCAGCCGGCGAAGACGAATTCGGAGATTCTGAGCGGTAAGTTTCTGCAAGCCATCAAGCTCTGACTCAAATATGGCCGGGAACCGCTCCGGGGCATCGGCATCGTAAAACTGGCCGCCGCTGACTTGCGCCATCGTCGTCATCAAATCCTCGTTGTAATTGGCCCCAAAGCCCAGGCAAGAAGTGCGGATATCATGCTGTTGCAGGCCGGCGGTGACCACCTGACGAACTGCACTAGCCTCAACTACCCCGCGATTCAACAGGCCGTCACTTAGCAAGAGCAACCGGCGAGAGACACCTGCAGTCGCCTTCTGTAACTCGTCCCGCCCCAGCATCCAGCCACCAGTCAGGTTCGTGTTTCCGCCAACCTCGATGCTCTCAATGATTCGCAAGAAACCCTCTTTCTTTGCCGCCGGTTGGAAGGGAATGATGACCTGGGCCTCATCATCGAAGATCACAAGACCAAAACTGTCCTCCGGCCGAAGATTGCGCACAGCCAACAGGGCCGCCTGTTTAGCTTTGGTCAAGGGTTGCCCGTTCATCGAGCCGCTGCGATCCAGAACCAGGCAGAACGCAATCGGCTTGGATCGCGCCTGACCGAGGACTGGTGCCTCGAAATGTACGGCGAAAAACACAGGACAGGCCCGGTTGGCGAGGATGACTTCGTAGTCGAGGTGCGTTGATATCTTCATAGTTCCTGACGTGCTCCAAATTCGCTGGCCGATTCTCCAAATCCCAGGCTGGGTTGGCAAGCAGCCAATCTCTGTACTGCAAGCTTCACCTATAGACCGCCGTCCGACCAGAGGAAAAATCGTGGCTCTGGACCAGGTTGAATATCCCGGCTGCAATCTTCCTGCCACCCGCAACTCCCGGCTCGATCTCGTTGGCGTAATCTACTGCGTCGTTGCAGATCAACCGGAGGTCCAACACCGGGAGCCCATGCGTGATTGCCTCTCGGAGAATGCAGTCGTTGAAGATATTCAGGGCCGTCGTCGTCAATCGCTGCATCAAGGCATCGGAGAAATGGGGATCATAAACGGTGCAAACGGCGAGTGGCTGTTTAAGGGCAAGCAAAGCACTCAACATCCAGCGGTAGTTCTGCTGAAACTCGGCCCGGATGGTCGCCAATTGATCAACGGCTGCGCCAACTGAGCCTGCCGGACGTTGAAGAACCTCCGCTCTCGAAAGGCCATCATTTCCACCGGCACTAACAATCAAATGGGTTGCTGAGGTGGGAATCTTGGAAATCTGTTCTGTAACGTCGGTGGTAAGGCTCCCATCCACGGCCACCAACGTCGCCTCCCAATCTCGTGGCAGAAGCGAACGGAGGTGCTTGATAACGTCGGGCCCGCCACTCACATAAGCCGCATTATCGAAAATGGAATCCCCCAGCAGAACGATATGTTTCATGGCTCAGACAATAGCAGGAATCCCCTCGGATCTCGCTACCGACATTCCTGCTCTGCTTGCAGCCATTCTTTGCCTGGATTTGCTGCCAGAGTACTCCGCCCCAGGCCAAACCGAATCAATTGGCCCCGTACAACAAAAAAGCCGGAATTTCATCCGGCTTCTTTGACACACGTTAAACTGAGAACAATCTGAAATCGTTCGGACAGCAACACGATACCAGATCCCCTGTCCCCCGCATGTCACCAGTTGTGGGGACACCAGAACCTCTTTGGAGTATGGCTTTTCATCGTTATCCCTCCGCTGTGACCGCCCACCCTCACCCCAGAAGATTAGCCGCAGCCCAGTCTGTTTCATGGCAGCAACTGGATGGCCCTTTAAATATTTCCGCCAGGGCAAAGGCCAATAGCACGGTTACGGTCGAACCCGGAAGTCCGCTCTCCGGAAGTTCCTAATTCGACTCCCCCAACAACCAGTCCGTCAGGGTGAGATAGCTCCGGACCTTTCCGCAAAACTTCTCGGCGGGCGGCTTTTCCAGGGTGCGGGATCAGACATCGACCGGCCCACCCCAAAGCCCTGGATGTTCAACACGACGCCGCAGCTCGGATCGTATTTGCCCAGTCCAGCCTCCGGCGGGGCGGGTGAAGATGTCTTCGGCGCCATCGCTGCCAGCAAATGGCTCGACAAGTGGGGGCACCCCCACCCAGGGCATCAACAAATAGCAGGGGGCTTCCATCTTTCATCGGCTTGCGAGACATCGTGTTGCTTCGGCAAGAGTGTGTGATGGCTCTGACGTTGGGCTGGTAGGCTCTGCTACATCAAAACGTAGCAGAGCGAAATGAAATCGAATTCGTCATGGTTGTTGGATATTGGAGAAGTGCAGCATCGGCTGGAGGTTTGGCGAAAGACACGCCGGCGCGGACAACGAATACCGGAGCCGCTGTGGGCGGCGGCGGCTTTGTCGAAGTGCCCATCATTGGACAGCCTGTCCATGCTGCGAGCTGTACG
>JBAXTC010000819.1:0-3391 GCA_037130375.1 Verrucomicrobiota bacterium
GGCGGGTTTTGGTCGCGAAACACCATGACCGTGCCTCCGGTCTCGACATCGGATTCCTGCTGCATATAGCCGAGCGGAAACCAGCCGGCCAGATCGGTCGAGCGCTCGATCTCAAGGAGGAAGAACTGCGGGTAGCGCGGATAGCGCAGCACGACCACACCGGCCTGGCGGGTGAGTCGCAGGCCGGGCGGCACCAGCGACTGGAAGGCGAGCGGGAGGTCGTAGCTCGGCTCGTCGGGATCATTGTTCACGAGGCGCAGGGTGCCGCTCTTGGTGCCGGTGGTGTTGAATTGGGTGCGCAAGGTAACTACCGCGGTTTCGCCCGGCGGGATGAAGAGGGTGTTGCCGAAGATAGTGATGATCGGATCGACGCTCAGCCCTTCACTGACCCCGGGGAGCAGGCTCGCACCAGTCACTTCCAGGACGGATGCGCCGGCGTTGAAAATCGTCACCGGCCACGATCTCGATTCGAGGAGCGGGATGGTCCCGAAGTCGCGCGTGACATTCGCCGGGGCTTCGCGCAAATCCGGATCGGTGCCGGTGTAAACCTTGATTTTCTGCGCCGGAGCCGGTCCTGCGATGGGATAGACCAAGGCTGCACCGCCCAGGTAATCATAGATTGGGAATCCCGCCACGAGATCGAGCCCATCGAGCGCCAGGGCCGGAAAACGCGTGTCGTAGGCCCGGTCGGTGGCCAGCGTGGCGCGCCGGATCCACGAGCGGCTCACCCGTTCATAGACTTGGATCTGCCCGCCGTAGGGCCGGGCGTAGTCGGAGCCGATGGCCGCGTGGTTTGCGCCGAGAGCCAGGGCCGAGCCAAAGGCCGTGTAGAAAACCGAATCTGACGGCACGATGATTTTTGCCTCCTGCTGCCAGCCGGACGGGGAACCGAAGACGTAGGCGGCCCCATCCATGGGCCCTCCCCGGCTTTGGCCGGGGGCGCCGATGAGCACACGATCGCCGTGGATGGCCACCGCTTTCCCGAAGGTGTCGCCTGGATTGCCATCGGCAGCCGTGAGTTTTGCCAGTTGAAAGGAGAGGAAACTTCCCACGCTAAACAGATAGGCGGATCCCGCCGCGATCTTGCCGTGCGGGTCACTTGTTGGCGCGCCCACCACCAACCGTCCGCCCTCGAGCGCCACCGAACTTCCGAACGCGTCCTGTTCCGCGCCATCGCTGGCGTAGAGGACTTGCGGTGTGCCAGGATTGCCACCATTGATCGGATAGAGCTGCACGCTCCCCGCCGATGCGGCTCCGCCCGCGCCCGTGCTGCCGGGCAGGCCGATGGCCAACATGCCGTTGTTCATGGACATGACCCGTGCGAAAGTGGCGTCTGCCGGGTTGGGTGTGATGCGGCTGGTCCATTCCCACGTTGTGCCCACCCGCAGGAACAACTCGACGCTGCCGCTCACTTCGGGGGTGACTACCCTGCCCACCCCAACCGCGATGACATTGCCATCGATGGCGACGCTTGAGCCAAAATACTCGTTGGCTGCCGGGTCGATCGATGTGAGCCGGGCTTCCCGCACCCAGGCATCGCCGCTGCGTCGGAACACATAGACCGCGCCCACGTACGAACCCAACTCCGTCGCTTCCGCAGAAGCGGAGACCACGGCGGTGTCGCCGTCGATGGCCACCTGCCTGGCGAATTCCGGAATTCCGACTGGGCCTGGGAGCAGGGCTGCCCTGGCAATTCCGGCGGTTGCGGTTAACAACACCGTTGCTCTACCACTGAGCTAAACTGGCTAACGAATTCATGTTGAGCTACTTGCAGCCGATTTGTTGTCTTTCGAAGTTGACTGCGTGGCGTTTACGTGACACATTGGCGACATATTTATGACTCACAAGAAAGTTGCCAAAGCCAAGCGCAAACGCTCATGGCCTAATGTTTATACACGCATTCACCGCACCGGTCAATCTAGCTACGTTGTTGATATTGGCCTCATCAACGGAAAGCGGGAACGCCCTTCGTTTAAGACCAAAGCTGAGGCCGACACATTCGCTGAACTCAAACGAACCGAGCGACAGAACCAAGGCACTTCAGCTCTTGCCCTACCGCAGGCGATTAAAGTCGATGCCGCCAAAGCCAGCACCCTGTTGATCCCACACAATGTCAGCCTGGAGGAGGCTGCCAAGTACTACCTCAAGCACGTTATCACGTACCGGGATGCTCCGATGATCCCCCAAATCGTCGAACGGATGATTGCCGAGGCTGAAAAGAATGACCGACGAGATCGAACCATCAGCGACCTTAAGAGCCGCCTAACCACATTTTCTGAGGGGTTTCCCGATCGACGGTTGAGCGAGTTGACCGTGGAGGAAATCAAAGCCTGGATCGACGAGGATGAAGATTGGTCGGCCCGCAATCGCATAAATTACCTTACGAAGATTTCGCAGCTTTTCAATTACGCCGTCAAACACAACTGGATGGATGCAAACCTGGCCGAACGGATTGACCGACCCAGCGCCGAGGATTCCGAGCCAAAGATTTTCACCGTGGAGCAAGCCGAGAAGTTGCTGAAAAACGCCAACGGATTTGGATTGCTGCCCTACATTTCGCTCGGTCTGTTTGCTGGCCTTCGGTCTGCTGAGCTAATGCGTCTGGATGGGAAGGACGTAAAGTTCGAGGACCGCGCCGTTATCGTGGGTCAGCAGGTGGCCAAAAAACGATCCCGGCGCGTGGTGGAGATGTGCGATGCCCTGCATGCTTGGCTTGAACCGCTAAAGCCGCTCAACGGTCCGATCGTTGACGTAAAAGAGTTTCGGGACAACATGGATGAGCTGAGAAAAGCTGCCGAACTTAAAGCCTGGCCACACAACGGCTTGCGCCATTCCTTCGGGTCATATCACTTGTCGTTTTACGGGGATGCAGTGAAGACGGCCGGGCAAATGGGGCAACGCAGCTCAGATGTCATTCACAACCACTACAAGGCGCTGGTCATGAAAACGGAGTCCGAGAAGTTCTGGAATCTTACCCCCCCAACAGTTGTCGTGCAGCAATAGCGGCTCCCTCGGCTCTTAAGCTGGTTGCTTTCCGGAACACGGATAGATCAGCGAGCGGTTAGAATTGGGCCGGTTTTATTGGGGTTTTCGATGTAATCCGAAAAGGCAAAAAGGCCGCCTCTCATCTTCCCCACAAGATCACGTCAAAGGTTTTTTTTCGGAACAAACAGCGGCTTTCCTGGAACTACGGGCCTTCATACGGAACTACCCCCCTGTTTCGGCCTTCATAATGGGCTCCGGCTGAGAACTTCACGAAATACCCTAAAAACAGGGTTTATGGTTGCCGCATCGACAGATGACATCGGCCAACTTTAAAAACGAGAATGTGTGGATCTGGAGAGTGGAAGGTTCTCGGGAGACAATCAAGCCTTTGACTTGAGTTCCCAAT
>JBAXTC010000082.1:0-16612 GCA_037130375.1 Verrucomicrobiota bacterium
AGGCCAAGCGGCAGATGATCGCCTTGCAGCAACTGCCCGAGCTGTTCCGCCGCGTGAAAGAGCTGGAGCGAAACGCCGAGGCAAAGCCCGAAGCCGCAGAAACGAAAATCGCAAAATAGGCGTGGCAATCAAAGCCGCATCCTTTCGCATTCCGAAACCGCCCACGACGCCAGCACTGCTCATCTTGCCAGGAGCGTGAGGCAGGTCTCCGACCTGCCAGTCCACGGAGTCTCCGACTCCGTGCGGAATTGTTGACTCGGGTTTGAACAGAAGATAACAGAGATGACGGAGAGATAGCCGCCAGCCTTTTGCTCTGTGTCCAGAATGAGGCCAGGTGAAATTAACTCCGTAGGAGTGGCATGTTTATTTTCCAAGTATCAAATAAGCCCGCACCAACGGATCCCCCGAGACTCTCATGAAGCCTTCGGATGGACTCCCCATTTCCAAGAGTAGGAAGATCGCTGTCGAGGCTGACAATGCGCACAAAACAAACATGGTCGTCACGGTGACGTTACTATGCACGAATAGACTGAAGCTCATAAAGAGTATCACAAGCCAGAATACCAGAACCACCAGGAAGGGCATCGGCAGACTGATATGGGTTTGCTCGATCAGTTGCCATCGCGACTGGGCAAGGTCGTTCCAGATTTGCAGTGCGTCCGATTGCAGCCGGCGTTGAGCTTCGTCCTGCGGCGATAGCTTTAATAGCATTGACCCCTCGGCATCAATGCTTTCGTCGGGATTTGGTTTCTTGCCGGTTGGCCGTATCCCTTTCTCGGGCCAGTAACGGTCGATTGCCGAAGCCAGATTGTCACGAAGCAGGCTGCGAACCTCTGTTGCCTGTGCGCCATACCGGGACAGGATGCGGTCGTGCGCAACGAGTTTGACGCTGCGCGGGCAAGGGAGAATTGGCTTTTGTTCTCGGTCATTGCAAGACCACCCTGCGAGACAGTGCCGAAGTCGTCAATGGATTATTTCCTGGCGTTTTGGCTTAAACCCGATGGCGATGGCAGGTGGCAGGTGGCAGGGGCCGAAGGAACGGAGCGCTGGCTTTAGCCGGCTTCGGCAAACTTTCGACTTCCAACTTGGGACTTTAGACTCATACAATAGTGTTGTGTCGTTTGTTGGTTGCATTCTGGTTGTTGTTGCAGCGTATCTGCTGGGCTCGATCCCGACAGGTTTCCTGGTTGCAAAGTCCCGCGGTATCGACATCCGGACGGTCGGCAGCGGGAATATAGGCGCCACCAACGTGTTGCGCGTTCTCGGCAAACCGGCCGGCATCGCCGTCTTGCTTGCCGACGCTTTGAAGGGCTGGCTTGCAGTCGCAGTGGCAGGGCGGCTAATTTGCGGCTGGCTATCTTCGGCGGCAGATCCGCAAGCGAGGGAGTGGTTCGCAATTTGCGCTGGCATCGCGGCGATTCTCGGCCACAATTACACCTGTTGGCTCCACTTCAAGGGTGGCAAAGGCATCGCCACCTCTGCTGGTGTGCTGGTTGCTCTCGTGCCTTTGCCATTGCTGATCATTCTGAGCGTGTGGGTCGTGGTTTTCGCGATGAGCCGCTACGTCTCGCTCGCCTCGATTTCCGCCTCATTTGTCCTGCCCTTCGCCGTGTGGGTCACCGGGGCCAGTCCAACCTTAATCATCGTCACGACGGCGCTGGCGGCCTTGGCGGTTTACAAACACAAGGCGAACATCAAACGCTTGATCAATGGCACGGAGAATCGCATTAACTTGAAGCGCACCCCGCCAGCGAGAGCGCCGAACCCGTAACCATTCAATGCGACGACAGATGGACACAGAGCAACAGTTCTAAGCAGGCACTTTGAGATGAAAATTACTATCATCGGCGCTGGCGCGTGGGGCACCGCCCTGGCACGTTTGCTTCACCAAGGCAAACACGAGGTCACACTTTGGGGGCACATCGCCGGGTGGCTGGAGGAAATTCGCCAGGCTGGGCGCAACGAGCGGTTTCTGCCGGGGATCGAGGTGCCACGTGACATCATTCTAGAGGCCGATTTGGCGCGTGCGATAGCAGGTGCGGACGGCATCGTCGTGGCTGTGCCATCGCAACCGTTTCGCCAGGTCACCCACCATTTGGCCGACTACACAGGCTTTATTGTAAGCGTGACCAAGGGGATCGAATACGATACCGGCCTGACCATGTGTGGCATTCTGGCCGAAACCGCCCCGAAGGCAAAATGCGCGGCGCTATCGGGGCCTACCTTTGCGATTGAAGTCGCGCGTGACATTCCCACGGCAATTGTGGCGGCGAGCCTCGATGCGGCCACTGCCAGCCAGGTGCAACAGCTTTTTAATCGGCCCACGTTCCGCGTCTATACCAGCACCGATCTGTTTGGCGTCGAGTTGGGAGGCGCGTTAAAGAACGTTATCGCCATCGCAGCGGGTGTCGGTGATGGGCTTGGGTTTGGCGACAATTCGAAGGCTGCTTTGGTGACGCGCGCGATTGTAGAAATCCGCCGGTTGGGGGTCGCCTGTGGCGCGCAAGGCGAGACGTTCACGGGCTTGAGCGGCTTGGGCGATCTCATGGTGACCTGTTTCTCGAGGCACAGCCGCAATCGTGGTTTCGGTGAACGGGTTGGCCAGGGCGAAAAACCTGCCGACATCGCGGCCAGCAGGTTAGCCGTCGCCGAAGGTTACCCTACCACCCGCTCGGCCTATCAATTGGCTCGCAAACACGGGATCGTCACCCCCGTGGTTGATGAAGTTTATGCCATGCTCTACCAAGGCAAGAATGTCGCGCAAGCCGTGCGCGACCTTATGTCGCGTGATTTGAAACCTGAATAGGCAGTACAACTGAGCGCCCAGCTTCACTCGACGACCAGAATGGCACCGACATCCAACTGGGGGAGCGAAGTTTCGACCAAAGTTTGCCCCTCGGTGGCCGTTGCAGAGAATTCCAGCACTCTTCCTGCGCCGCCCGCATCGGCCGTCAGCGCACGGACGGATCGAACGCGCTTCAATGGAACCCGCACGGCAATATGCAAGTTCCGCACGGGAGTGACCTTGTCTTCAAAAGAGGAAAGGCGCTGGATGTCGAGGTTGAACATGTGAAGGATTGTCCGGTTGTGTTGATCACGAACTGCCGCACGCACCGTGGGCGGGCCATGAACGAGCACCGACTTGCGGGTGATTGCCTTTTGAAGTTGGGCCAGCCAATCCGCCGCGTCGGCCGTCATAACCGTTCCTCCGGCCGCGCGGAATTTGTTCAGCACTTTCCCTTCGGTCGGAGTGAGATCAGCCAGGGAATCCACCAGCAGAACCTGAGTTCGGCGCAAGGACGTCAACCGCAAGGCATCTTCGCAAATCACCTCGTACTGGATGTTGGCGCGGGTGAGTTCCGCCGCGAGATTGGAGATCCGACATCGGGACGTTTTTAGCCAATTGCGAAACGGCAAGAACACAACGACATCGCGCCGCGGCGCTGCGTCGTTCAACAGGTCGGCGTTGCTGCGAAGGAACTCGGCCTGCGGCCGGATGGCGGCAGCCATTCGCGCGCGTTCGTTTTCCGGCCAGGTTGGCCATGAGAGGTAAGAAGCCCCATTGGCGGCGGCCTCCGCCATCGCGAGCCTCACGAGGTTGGGCGGCGTGTGATAATCCCCCTCTGCCAGGGTCACGGCGACCAGGGGTTTTCCGTGGCTGATGGCCTGGAGTTGCTTGTAGGTCGGGCCGTATTCGATGCTGCGCCCGTCCGGCAACATCCGCGGCTGGCTGGACATGTCCTCCACCACCACGAAGTCCTCCGCCCGGCTCAGTTCGTGAATGTTGTACGCGTAGTTGCGGCATTGGGCGTAGAGGACATCGGAGGAGTTAAGGCTGTTGTTGGCGGTCACGAGCGCGCCGGGCTTGATGGCGCGAGCGCAGAGGCGCATATCCGCCAGGAAATCGCGTGCGATGGTGCAGCGGAACTGCATGAACAAATCCGGGTGGTCTTGAGCGAGCTTCCGCAAGCCGGTCAGGGAGCCGGCCCGCACATGCTTAAAGCCTTCGTGATGGAGGAAGCAGCCGAATTTCTCCATGCAGTATGGGCAAAAACAGCCTTGGGGATGAACGGTCGGATTGTCGAAGAAAATCCCGTCGCAGCCTGATTCCAATTGCTGACGCACAACGAATCGCTCGTAAGCCAGCCAATCCGGATTATTCATGCAGGCAGGGGTGTACTGGCCACCGTACCAGGAGGGCAGGGGATTGCCATCGCGGTCTTGCTGCCGCCAGGTGGCGGGCGGCGTGTGGAAGCGAGCGCGAAATTCCTTGCTCCAGTTTCGGTCGAAGGCGTCCATGTTGACCAGTGAGGTCGCGCAGACGTAACCCAAGGCGAGGCGGATGCCATGGTGTCTGGCCTTAAGCAGATAAGCCGCCGTGGCCTTTCGTTGTCTGTCGATTTCCTGAGCTGGAGGCAGGCCCTGGTAGCCCAGCGCCCCGAGCCCGGTCACATAAATGATACTCGCCCCACTGGCGGCTGCCGCTTCGGCCTGGTCGCCAATCGATCCGAGATGGTCAAATGCATGGCCGGCTGTTCCCACTCGAAGCTCGACCGGCGCACCGATGGCGGAAGTCCCCGTCAAGCCGAGCAGGGGCAGCAGGCACACTGCCGAAAGACGCAGAACGACACCATTCGGGCATTGAATCATGAGGGTCAATTTGCCACAAAACGCCTGGCAAGGACACAAAAACCAAACGTGGGTCAGGTTTTAACCAGATCGCGGTTTGCATATTGCTGCATTTCGACTCTTGCTCCCGTCGCGGCGATAAGCTGAAATATGCGGTGAAATGCCAGACAACGGTGATAGCAACACTACGGTTCGTTTCGTGAGGTTTGTTCTGCCTTGGCTGCTAGCGGTCGGGATGTTGGCGGTCTATTTGCTCACGCTCAACCACTGGGTCTCCCCGGAGAGCCTGGCGCTGATCAGCAACGTCTGCGGCCTCAACTCGCGGGTCGAGATGTTTGGACCGCTCACGCTCCTGGTTACCATGCCTTTCCGATGGTTGCCGGCAGCCTGGATTCCGCCGGCGTTGAATTTGTTCGCCGCCGGCTGCGCCGCGCTGAGTCTGGCGTGGCTGGCCCGTTCGGTGACATTGCTGCCCTGCGACCGAACCGAAGCCCAGCGGCTTAGGCTGCAGGAAGGGGTCTCGTTGTTCTCTGTCCGGAAGGCGTGGCTCCCGCCGACCTTGGCGGTGCTGGTCTGCGGCTTGCAACTGAGTTTCTGGGAGAATGCCGTTGTAGCGACGGGCGAGATGTTCGACCTGTTGCTGTTCGCGTTTTTGGTGCGGTGCCTGCTTGAATTTCGCGCAGACGGAAACAACGCGTGGCTGCTGCGTTTCGCTTTGGTCTATGGCTTGGCGGTGGCGAACAACTGGGCGATGGCCCCTTTTGGGCCGCTTTTTTTCCCGGTGGCGGTTTGGGCCTCGCGCGCCAACCCATTTAGACGGCGGGTTTTGGAGCGAATGATCAAGCGATTCAATGATCGCGAGTTTTCCAGGTTCACGCGCTTCCGCCAGGCGATGCAGCCTTTCAATTTGTCTCTTTGGGCGGCGAGCCTGGGCTGCTTTCTGGCGGGGCTGTGCCTGCTCCTGTTGCTGCCCCTGATGGCAAGTTTGGCGGACAACGCGCAGATCAATCCCTGGCAGGCCCTGCATCTGACCCTCCGAACTTACAAGACCTTCTTGCTGGGCGTTTCAAAAGGAACTGTCCTCCTGTTGTGTCTGGCTTCGGTGTTGCCATTCCTGTTTATGACCATTCAATGGGGCAGCCCTGTGGGTGGCGCCAGGTCTGCTGATAAGCTGGTGGCTGGCATGTTTCACTGTCTCCACGGCTTTTTCCTGATTGTCTGTCTGTGGGCGGTGCTGGATTTGCCGCTCAGCCCGCGCCGGTTGAGCATCGGTTTTCCCTGTCTGCCACTCTATTACCTGGCGGCGTTGAACGCCGGCTATTTCAGCGGCTACTTCCTCCTGGTCTTTGCAAGCCAACCGCGCGACATGCGGCGTCGGAGCGGCCTGCTGAGACGGTTTGCCAGGCGCGCTCCGGCTTTTGTATTTTGGCCGCTGCTGGTGGTCGTGCTGGGGCTGATGCTCTGCAAGAGTCTGCCCTATATTCTCTGGAACCGAACGGGCGCCTTTGGAAACTATACCGCCCAACTTGAAAAATCCCTCCCGCCCGCTGGGGCCGTGCTTGCGGGCGAGGGCTCGTTTCAACTGCTCTGCCTGGAGACCACCTTGATCCGCCGCGGCCAACAAAACGCCTACCTGCCGATTGATGTCTCGTTGCTGGCCCAGGATCCGGACTACTTCACGTTCAAACAAAAGAAACACCCTGAATTCCACCTGGCCCCACCGGTCTTCCGCATGGCCAGGGACCTGACCAACCCGGTCGTCCTGGTTGCCTGGCTGCGCGGATTCGCGGCCGCGCGGGAGGTTTATTGTCTGCACCCGTTCTACAGTTACGTAGGCGAGTCTTTCTCCCTCCAACCACACGGCTTGTTCTACCAGTTCAAACCCTGCCCTGCAAATAATTTGAAGAACGTCCCGCTGCCGCCCGAGGTTCTGGCGGAGAACCGGTCATTTTGGGGGGCATTTGCTGCGGGACCGATGCCCGAGTTGATCCGTCGCATCCCGCTGCCGGAGCAACTCGCCCCGGCCGGCTCGGGGCGGGGGCCGCACCCGACGGCGTATCTGGGGCCGGAGCCTGACGCTCGGTCGGCGACGGTTGGAAGTTGGTATTCGCGAGCCCTCAACACATGGGGCGTTGACCTCGAACGAGACGGCCTGCTCAGCGAGGCAGCCGACGCCTTCGCGCTCGCCCTTCAGTTAAACCCGGACAATGCGGCCGCGCAGATCAATCGGGAATTCAACCAGGATCTCCAGGCCCATAAACCCGCCGTCCTCCAATCCATCGAGCAAATCGAGAGGCGGCTTGGCAAACGCCGATCCTGGGAGCATCTGCTCGTCACCGACGGCCCCGTCGATGATCCCAGTGTCTTGTGTAAGTTGGGCGCCATCTTTGCCAGCCAGGGATTGCCTCGGCAGGCAGTTCGGGAGTATGCGCGCGCGCAATCCCTTGCTCCCCGCGAGGTTGACATCGCCCTGCGGTTGGGGAACCAGCTCATCTTGCTGGCCGACTTTACCAACGCCCTTGACATGGCCAACCAAGCCCTTCAACTGAGCCCGCGGAACCCCGAAGGCATTTTCTTGAAGGGCTGGTCGCTCGTGTGGCTCAAGGATTACGACCGCGCCATGCCCCTGCTCCACGAAGCGCTGACCATCCAAACCAACTCTCGAGCTGGATTGGCTCTCGGTTACGCCCACCTCCAAATGGGCGACCTCGACGCCGCCCGCCAGGATTACGAGCAGGCCGCCCGGTCCCCGACCAACGCCGCCATCGCCTATTCGGCACTGTTCGAGATCGCCTGCAACCGGAAGGACATCGCCGCAGCCATCAAGTATGGCGAACTGTTTCGTAGCAACGCCCCGCCCAGTCTGCCGGAAGTCCGGCTCGTCGCGGCGCGGCTCGTAGAGCTGCGCCGCGCAACGGTTGAAAGGTCAAAACCCCAGATCACAGATCCATCTCGATGATGCTCTCGGATTCGCCGACCGGGATGCGGACTTTGAATCCCACCTTCTTGCACATGTTCTGCATCTCCTTGTTTTCGCGGAGGGTGTAGGCGATGAGCCGGTCGAGCTTCTCGTTTTTCGCAATCTGCACGAGGCGGTTGGTGAGTTCGGTGCCCAGGCCCTTGTGCTGCCACTTGTCAATCACAACAACCGCAAACTCAGCCGCGTTGGTGCTATGCAGTTTGCTGAGGCGGGCAACGCCAATGATCTGAGGCTCCCCTTTCGGGCCGTGCTCCTCGGCGACGAGCGCAATTTCGCGGTCGTAATCGTTGAAGCAAATGCGGGTCAGACGGGAGTGGGCGACGCGCTGCTGCAATTTGAGCGGGCTGAAGTAACGCAGGTAAACACTGCGTTCGGAGAGACCCTCGTGGAAGTTCACCATGAGCGGTTCATCCTCGGGGCGGATGGGGCGGATGGTCACCTTCTTGCCGTCCTTCATCTTCCACTCGCCGATGTATTGGGTGGGATACGGGCGGATGGCAAGCTTGGGCAACTGGTCCTCGGTGGTCTTGGGATCGTGCAGGATGACGCGGGCGTCCAGGGCCACCAGGTCGTCGCCAGACGCAAAGAGGGGGTTGATGTCAATTTCCTTGATCCAACGTTGTTCGGCCACGAGCTGGCTGAAGCCGACCATGAGTTTCTCTAGCGCAACCAGGTCCACCGGCTTGCGACCGCGCACGCCTTTGAGAGCCTGATAGATTTTGGTGCGCTCCATCATGCGCTTGGCCAGGGTGGTGTTGAGTGGCGGCAGGGAAAGGGCTTTGTCCTTGAACACTTCGACAAGTTGGCCGCCCATGCCGAAGAGGAGCACCGGACCAAACTGCGAGTCGATGCTGCTGCCCAAAATGATCTCGTACCCGTCGGCGAGCTTTATCATCTTCTGAACCGTTACACCCTGGAAGTGCTCAGCGCCTTTCTTTTCGGTGACGGAGGTCTTAATGTCGTTGAAAGCTTTGCGAACGTCGGCTTCGTCCTTGAGGTTTAACTGCACGCCCCCGACGTCGGTCTTGTGGGTAATGGTCTCGGAGTAAAGCTTCAGGACGGAGGGGAATCCGATTTCTTTGGCGAGCTTGGCCGCTGCGGCCTCGGTCTTGGCGATTTTCGTCACGACCGTCGGAATGCCGTAACAGATGAGGAGGTCTTTGGATTCGGCCTCGGTGAGGATGGTGCGGCCGGTCTTCTTGATGGCTTCGATGAGGGTGTTGGCCTTGGCGCGTCCGGAGGCCATGTCAGCCGGATCGGCGGATGGCATCGGCGTCTCGTAGAGCGCGCGAAGGTTTTCAGAATACTGCCACATCGAGGTAAACACGGTGGCGGCAGTGTCGGGGTAGGCGAAGGTCGGGATATTTGCGCGGTTGAGAATCGCCTCGCCTGCTGCGACTTCATCGCCGCCCATCCAGCTCGCGAGAACAGGTTTGCCTTCGATGTGGCCAAACGCTTTGAGCTTCTCGGCGGTGGCCGTGGCATCGGTCATGGCTTGCGGCGTGAGAATCACCAGCAGGCCGTCGCTGTTCGGATCGCGGCCGGCGATTTCCAGGGTCTTGGCGTAAAGATCGGCGCTGGCGTCGCCGATCACGTCAATCGGGTTGTTGTGACTCCAGACCGGGGGAAGGAATTTGTTCAGTTCGTCCATGGTCTCTTTGGAGACTTCGGACAGAGCGCCGCCCGTAGTTAGCAAGGCGTCAGTGGCGAGCACGCCCGGGCCGCCAGCGTTGGTGATGATGGTGAGGCGGTTGCCCTGGGGCCGGGGTTGCTTGGAGAGGACTTCGGACATGTAAAACAGGTCGGAGATCTTATTGACGCGCAGCACGCCGCAACGTTTGAACGCGGCTTCGAGAACGTCGTCGGAACCGGTGAGGGAACCGGTGTGGGACGCGGCGGCCTTGGCGGCCCCTTCGGTGCGCCCCGGTTTGATGACAATAATGGGTTTGGTGAGAGCCACCTCGCGGGCGGCAGACAGAAAAGCCCGAGCGTCGCCGATGCTCTCCATGTAGATGACGATGCTCTTGGTGTTCGGATCATCCCCGAAGTAGCCGATGAGATCGCCCCAGCCGACATCAAGCATCGAACCGATCGAGACGAAGGCGCTGAAGCCAACCATTTCGCGCAGAGACCAGTCGAGGACGGCGGTGCATAGTGCGCCTGACTGGCTGATGAAAGCGACGTTTCCGCGTCGGGCGATGCCGGCGGCGAAGGTGGCGTTCACGCCGGAGATGGGGTTCATGACCCCAAGACAGTTGGGGCCGATGAGGCGCATGTTGCCGCGGCGCGCGTGCGCCAACACTTGCCGTTCGAGTTCCACGCCGGCCGGGCCGGTTTCCTTGAAACCCGCCGAAATGACCACCGCGCCGGGGACGCCCAAGTCAGCGGCTTCACCGATGATGCCCGGGATGATCGCAGCCGGGGTGGTGACGACGATCACATCAGGCTTTTCCGGCAGCGACGCGAGCTTTGGGTAGGCACGGATGCCGAGCACGCTCGGGCGGGTGGGGTTGACCGGATAAATCGGCCCGCCGAAGGGCGTGTTCATCAGGTTCCAAAGGACGGTGCGGCCAACGCTGCCGACCTTCTCGGTGGCGCCAACCACCGCGACGGATTTGGGCATGAAGATGCAGTCCAACGGGTGCTGGATTATTTGGCGGTCAGTCGCGCTAAAGGGTTTTTGAATCGTGGACGATAGGGGTGTGTTCATTTTAGAATTTGCTTATCTTGGTGAGGGCAGTTCGAATTTCGTTAATCGTGATGAGCTTGTTGTGAGGCGCGCGTTAGCTCATGGCGCGCGTTTCGATGGGTGCTCGGACAACCAGACTTCCCGCACCCCACCGGGGATCGTTCCCGGCGTTGTCTTTTCCTCTGGCGAAAGGTCTCTGCTGTCGGCGAGTCTCTGCCGCCATATTTTGCGTGTCCTTATCCTGCACGGCTGCAATGTGCCGGGACGCATTCCAGCAGACTTCACCGGCTTTGGCAAAAGTTCACCATCTTTTGCCAGCACAAAGATTCATTAGGAACGTATATTAAACGGTTTTAGTGGCGTTCGCAATTGCAGCCTGTTGTTGATCAACAGCCAGCCCGGCAGCCAACGCCCGGGCGGTATTCCTGCAGCGGAGAGTTTGTCAGGCGTTTTGCGGCGGGAATCCCTGCATCGCATGGCAAGTGCTGCCCGAATAATTCTGAAATCAGTTGTTGACAGCTTTTGGCCCGAGTGTGTATAAACCTTGAAGTTGCATCATAATCACATGTAAAGCTTATGAATCATACCCAAAATAAACGGGGTGTCACAGGGTCCAGTGAACCTCGAGGCTTCACTCTGATCGAGTTGCTCGTCGTCATCGCCATCATTGCGGTTTTGGCCGCGCTGCTGCTGCCAGCGCTCGCCAAGGCCAAGCAAAAAGCCGAGGGGATCAAGTGCCTCAACAACCACAAACAATTGGCGCTGGGCTGGCGAATGTACACCGACGATAATAACGATAAGTTGATTTATGCCAGCACGGCCAATAATTCCGCCAAAGTTCCCAGCACCGACCAGACCGATCCGGATAACTATGCCTGGTCGGGCGCGCACATGGATGACCAAGGAGCCAATGCAGCAAATTGGGATCCGAGGGTCGATATGATGAAGCGGCCATTATGGCCTTACACCAAAAGCGCCGGCATTTATAAGTGCCCATCTGATCGCTCGATTGTTACGTTCAACAACATTACGCATCCCCGCATCCTGAGCATGTCCATGAACCTGTATGTGGGCGGGTTCGCTCCACCCAAGGGTGGTGGCCAATGCGGCAACGATGGGGGTTGGGGCTTTGCGGATCCGTACCAGGTTTATTGCAAGATGAGCAGCATTAACCCGCCGACCAAGATCTTTATCTTTCTAGACATGCGCGAGGACCGGGTGAATTGGAGCAATTTTATGACCGATATGACCGGTTATTCGCCAAGCAACCCCGGTGCCTATAAGTTCACTACTGACTTGCCTGGAATGTATCATAATAGGGCCGCAGGCTTCTCGTTTGCCGACGGCCACTCGGAAATGAAGAAGTGGATTGATAACCGGACGATGCCGCCGCTGGTTGTCGGGGGAACTATTGGGACCGCGCCCTCTAGCACCCCTGCCCCGAACAGCCCCGACGTAGCCTGGCTGCAGGACCATACCACCCGGCCCAAGTAATTGAGCCTTTTAAGCTCATGCTTTTCCAATGGAGCTTCCTTGATGAACGCTCTTATATTATTAACCGCCCTGCGCCGCTCTCTCGGAGCGTACCGAGTGGACGATCGATGCCCTGAGTTCCCCGCCGAGCCACTCCTGACCGGTGCCCGCCGCGGGATTTCCTGAATAAAATTTAAATCTAACATTCGAATCTGCGCGGAACAAACTTCCCGCCAGAACACAAAGTAAACAAGACACAAACCAAACCCAAGAAAAGAAAGCGAAGAAAAACATGAACCTTAACACTATTAAATCCAGACTCCGGGTTCCGCCCTGCTGGGCCGTTATGCTGGCCCTGTTCGCGGTGTTGCCCGCCCGCGGCGCAGACTATCCCAATGCCGTGCTTTCCCAAAACCCGCCGGTGTATTTTCGGTTGAGTGAAACCACCGTTCCAGCACCTCCCGTCACGACCGCAGCCAACCTTGGTTCGCTGGCCGCCACTGGGAATGGAACCTATGAGGGATCTCAAGGTTTCTTCCGCGGTTTTCCGGGCGCGCTGGCCGACAGCGACACTGCTGCGCAGTTCGATGGTTCAAGCCAGGATGTCCTGGTCCCTTACAATGCCGCTCTCAATACTTCAACTTTCACGATTGAAGGTTGGCTCAATGCGAAATCCGTAGCTGTGAACTGCGCGTTATCCTGTGGTAATTTTGCCAGCCCGCGCTCAGGCTGGCTCATTTATCAATACTCAGCAGCAGGGCAGAACGGGTATGAAATGCGAATGTACTATAACGTTGGCACTGGGGTCGCTGCCGATGCCGTTGGGGTTACCGCCAGTGTCGTGGGTTCCTATGTCCATGTCGTTGGGACCTTCGACGGAACCACCGCTAGAATATACCTGAACGGCTTGCTGGCTGGCACCAGTACTCCCACCCACACCTATGTTCCCGGCCTCAGCGGGCCCTTCAGTATTGGGATGCGCGCCGACGCTAACTTCCGCTGGGCGGGCACAGCGGATGAAGTTGCCTACTACAATACCGCCTTGGACGCTAACACCATTGCGGCTCATTACGCGTGCGCCACCACCAATGCCACCCTGTATCCCAGTATGATTCTGGCGAGCGCCCCCGTGGTCTATTATCGTTTGGATGAAGCGGGTAACCCCTCGGCTGCCAACAGCGGCACCCTCCTCGCTGCCGCCAACGGCGAGTTTACAAGTGGAACCACTCCGGGAGTTCCTGGGCCGAGACCCGCTAGCTACCCCGGCTTGGAGTCTGGCAACAACGCAGTGACTGTCAATGGTGCCGGTGGCAACGTGGCTGTCCCAGCCTTGAATTTCAATACCACGACCCTTACCATCTCGGGGTGGATCAAACCCTCAGCCACGGAAAACGGTTACGCTGGCATCGTCATGTGTGACGCAGGCTCACCACTCACTTATGCGGGGCTGAACATTACTCCCAATGGAACGGGCGTAGGCTACACTTGGAACAATGATCCGAATACTTATAGTTGGGAGACGACGGATTCCGCCTATGCGAACCCAACCATACCCGCATTAGTCCCTGACGAATGGTCTTACGTTGCCTTGGTCGTTCATCCCGACCGGGCAGAGATTTACCTTTCCGCATCGAACAATCCCGCCAATTGGGCCAGCACCACTAACTTTCCGCCAGGCGGCCATGCCCTCCAGACATTTGGTGGCGCCACCCTGATCGGATCGGACGCCGGAGCCGCGAGTGGCAGTTTCGGTGGTGGCATCGACGAGGTGGCGATTTTTGATCGGGCACTGGGCCAGGGGGAATTGTACAGCCAGTATGCCGCAGCGGTGGGTGGCTTGGGGCCAAAAATCTTTGGCCAAACGCCCTCGTACTCAGGTTCTAGTGGCGACCAGTTTATCCTCGTCGTGGACGCGGGCGGCACTCCAAGTCTAAGCTACCAATGGTCTAAGCAGGGCAGCGGGCCACTCCTTGGCGCTACCTCTAGTGCTTACACTATCTCCAACCCCCTAATGACCGACTCAGGTACGTATAGCTGCCAGATCACGAACCTCTACAGTCCTTATTCAGTCACCAGTGCCGGTATTCCCGTCTCGATCGGTCAGTCCTTGCAGCCCGCGATTGTGACGCCGCCCAGCGGACACACTCTGTATCCCGGCGGCACGATGAGTCTGAGCGTTGAGGCTACAGGCGGTGGTCTTAGGTACCAATGGAGCAAGGGCGGCACGCCGATTTCAGGCGCTACCCAATCGTCGTATATCATCGCCAGCGTCCTCACTAACAACACTGGCAATTACTCGGTTCTGATTACGAACTCCGTGGGCTCAATTCCCGCAGGCCCGGTCACCGTCACTGTTCTGGCTCCGACGAATAGCTATGAGGCAGCCGTTGTGGCTGACAAGCCGGAAGCATGGTTCCGGCTCGACGAATCCAGCGGCACCACTATGTTCGACTCGATGGGCCGTCACGACGGCGTTTATACCAACGTATCCGGCGCCCCGGTCACCTTCGGCGCTCCCGGTGCGATAGTCGGCAGCAGCGACACCGCCGTTACCTTCGATGGCACAAGCTTGAGCTATGGGGTTGTTCCCTTCTCTCCGAAGCTCAACGCGACGACCTTTACCATTGAATGCTGGGCCAAGACCAGCGACACGGCTAATGTTCGCTCTCCGGTTTCCAGCCATTCGGCCATTCCCCAGGGCTATATGCTCTGGACGGAGCCGGCTGGCTCCTGGAGCGGTGGTGTTAGCCAGAATGGCAACAATTACTATGTCGGTTCGGCAACCGCCAGCGACGGCATCGTGGCCGGTCAGTGGAAGCACGTCGTGATGGTCTATGACACCTCGCTGAAAGTCTATATCAACGGACAGTGGGATGGCGTTGGCTATGTGAATTTCGAGCGCAACGTGAGCGCTCCTTTTATCGTCGGCGCACTTGGTGGAAGTTCCATCGCGAATCTGTTCAGTGGTCAAGTGGATGAAGTGGCGGTGTACACCAATGGCCTCACCTTGGCGCAGGTTCAAAACCATTATTCGAAGGCGCAGTTCCCCAACCCCATTCCTCCATATTTCCTGGTGCTACCGGCGTCCCAGGAAGTGGTTAGTAATTCCGCCAGTTCGCTTGCTCTCAGTGGAGTTGCCGACGGACCTTTACCGATCAGTTATCAATGGTTTAAGAACGGAAGTGCGATTGCCGGGGCGACTACTACCTCGCTTACGCTGTCTCAGGTTGATTCCAACGGCGGATCTTATGTGCTGCAGGCGACCAACGTCAATGGCTTCACCAATACGCTGCCCGCTACGGTGTCGGTTTTGCCGCCGACTCCGTCGTACGTGAATGTCACCAACGGACTGGTGCTGCACCTGACCTTTGATGGTGATTATTCGGATTCTTCGGGCCGTGCTAACAACGGCACTGCAACGGGGACTGGAGGAGCGTCTCCTTCCATCAGTGCTGGCCGAATCGGCAGTGGCGCGCTCCATTATGTAACGCATACTACCACGGGTGTTCCGGCTAATCTTGGCCCAGCAACCGTCACTGAGAGCGGCTACGTCACGCTTGGAAACCCAGCCGATCTCCAGTTCGGTTCGAGCCTGAACTTTTCCGTCTCCTACTGGGTCAAATTACCGGCCGGTTATGTCAACGGCGACCTGCCGTTCCTTGGCAGCGCAACAGGTTCCTATGGGAATCATGGGCTTACGTTTGCCCCGGCCTATACGAATGGCGGCTGGTCCTTCAGCTACAACGGCGCTTGCCAGGTTTACGGTCCGGCGGCTTCCATTAACGATGGGAACTGGCATCACCTGGTTCACACCGTTGACCGTACCGGCTATGCTGTTAGCTTTGTGGATGGTGTTCAGGCTGACTCGCGTCTTGCCACCGGTATCGGCAATGTCAACACTGCGGGCCCGATCAACGTGGGGCAAGACCCCACAGGATTATACCCGGAGGAGGGTTCAGCGGATATTGACGACTTGGCGGTCTGGCGTCGTTCGCTAAGCCCCTATGAAGCTTACTCAATATACTATGCTGCCACCAATTCCAATGCCAGTTTTAATGTGCCTGGCACAGTGACTTTGCATGTCGCTCAATCTGGCACCAACCTCGTGCTGACATGGAATCCTGGCTCAACGCTTGGCACTTTATTGCAGGCGGATACTGTGACCGGACCGTGGACTCCGGCCGGAGCTTATGCGCCGACGTATCAAATTACGCCTAGCGCTGCTAAGAAGTTCTATCGTCTTAGCCTCTCCGAGTAGCATTTGGCAGCATTGGCGACCGGGAGACAATATCTCTCGGTCGCCTTTTTTCTGTACTTGAAAGTCTCCCGCCTTCGAATTCCGGCGGCTTCCGCCCGAGTGGGTCAGGATTCCAAGCCAAGCCGCCCCCGACAGCTTCGTCAGGAGCGGCATCTTTATAGCAACGGTGCTGCCGGGACACCACCAGCTCCGTAGGAGCGGCATGTTTATAGGAACCGCAACCAACAACGGTCTCCGCAAGCTCCGTCAGGAGCGGCATGGAACCATTCGTCTGGTCCGCAATCCGACATGCCGCTCCTGACGGAGGTGCGCCAAGAGAAGCTTGGCTGCTCTGAGGGTGAAAGTCCCTCAAGACTGATGGAAGCATCAGTGTTCAGAACGAAAGAAATGAATGGAAAGGTCTAACCAACCGCCCAAAACCGAGTGTTGCCGAGAGGAAGGACAGGTACCGGAGGCGACTGAAGCCTCCGGGCCGAACGACCTCTTGGAAGCGTACACAGGGAAACTCACAGTTCACGCCCGCCGCACTAACGGACGGTTCGATTTTCTGGGTTTCGAGTTTTACTGGAGGCTCAGTCGTCGA
>JBAXTC010000820.1:0-3391 GCA_037130375.1 Verrucomicrobiota bacterium
GTTCAAACGTTGGGCTATTCTCGCATGTCCCTCCGGGACAAAGGCTTGGACCGGTTTCGGGGGTATTCTTTGGAATCAAATCCCAGCGGCATTGGACAATAATGTCCGCGCTCCATTCTTCGATGGTATCTCTGCTCGAAAAATCTAAGATGCGCACCTCAAAATCGCGCTAAACAGCTTTTCGACCCTGTCGCTGGCATCTCCATCTACCATCTTCCATCTTCCATCTTCCATCTTCCATCTCTCAAAGAAACACCCGAGCCAGCCGATCACGTTATGGGAGTCCTGCCCGCGCTGGCAGCCACGCGGTTCGTTTCCAGGGTCGCAGGCTGGGGGTATTCGGGATCGAGCAGATACTGCACGACCGAAACGAAGGTGCGCCAGTCCGTCAGCAGGTGCGAACTGCGGAGCCGCCGATCGCCGGTCGGGTGGTAGGACGTCTTCTTTGGAACCGGCTCGAGGGCGGGAGCCTTCTCCATCGCTTGGTCTAATTGCTCAATCATCGGCTGGACCCCTTTCCATAGGTCCTTAGGCAACTTCTCCTGTTGCTCGCGGGTCTCGATCTCTCCATCAAAGGCCAGCTTCCCATCCTTGTCATGCGCGGTAAGGTGCTTCTTGGGATTGGCCACGATCACATAAGTCCCAGTATCGTCTGTCTTGACGATGGTGCGGACCGAGTCGTTGCGGCTCTTGATGGTCACGGTTGCATTCTTGTCCACCTCGACGCCGCTGCGGGCCAGATCTTCCAACGCCTGGGGAGCCGAATGAGTGCCGCTCCGGGCTCCACGAGCCTGCGCCACAGCTTCGGCGATCCCCTTCCGTGCCTGTTCCAGGCCGTGCCGCACCTCGACCTGAATATTCTCGCGATCCACCCCCGCGCGGGCCAGAGCCTCGCGCAGCTCGCTGAGGTGCTCATTCAGACCATCCATGGAGGAAAGGTCTTTGAGTTGGAATCGGAGTTGCTTCAAGCCGTCCACCCCGCCCGAATCGCCAAACAACCCAAAACCGGCCTTGGTCTTTCCGAGGGTAGCGGTGGTGTTTTGCTTCTTGCCGCCGCGGTAGTAGGTCAGGACCACCTCGTTGCCCTCCTTGCGCATCTGGACAAGCTTCCGTAATTGCCCGGGCAGCACGAGTTTCTGGCCGTCCAGTTCAATCAGCAAATCGTTCTTTTGCAGGCCCGACTTGGCGGCCGGGCTGTTGGTGGCGACATAGATGACGAGCAACCCTTCGCCGGGCTGCAAACCCAGTTGCGACGTCAGCGCTTCGGACGTCTCCTCCGCCGACAAACCCAGCCACGCCACCTCTTTGCCGGCATTCGTCTCGGCGTGCGAGTCGCCCTCCACGGTCTGGATGATGATCTTCTCTTGCCTGGTGCCAGGGTCCGCCTCAGCAGTCGCCTTTGTATCGCCGGCCCCATGAGCGGCGCTTATGAGACCCACGGCCAGAGCGGTGGTTGTCAGGATCACTTGAAGTCTGTCTTTCATCACAATCGTTTTCATGCTGTCATTTCTTGCTGTCGTTGTTGGTTAATAAGTTTCAAAGGGCACCGGCGTCACATCGACGCGCGGCACGCGCCGCGCCACCTCGACTCCCCGTCTGGAATCGCGCAACACCACCTCATCCATCCACTCCCGGCAGCGAAATCGCACCGGTTCGCCACTCGGCAATAGCGCCACCGTGTCGAACGTCGAAACCAGTTGTTGGTCAATTCGCACGTCATCGGCTCTTACCGGGGTGCCGGCTGGTTCCGGTCCTCGCCCGGCCGGCAGGTTCGCCCTCCAGATGATGCCGCCGACAACCAAAACTGCCGTCGCAGGAACCAGCCATCGCAAAACCAACGACAGCCAGGACGACCAAGCGAAGAGTTCCGGCGTGGTGGTTCGTTCCGGCTGCGCAGGCGGCGCCGCAATCGCGGTTTGTGCCCGGCGTTCTACAACCAGGGCCGCCGTCTCGGACTTCAGCCGTTCGAGGAACCCGGCCGGCGGCCGCGCCGGACCGACACTCCGCAAATGCGCTTCAAAACGTTCCAGTTCGTTATCGTTCATGTTATGGCATCAACTTCACAACGATTCGATGAACCTTTTGCTTCCCATCGCCTTGCGCAGTTCCTCAAGCCCATAGCGGTAACGGGACGCTGCCGTGTTGGCGGGAATCTCCAAGGCCCCGGCAATCTCGGCGAAAGTCAGGCCACCCCAGGTCTTCAGAGTGACGACCTCGCGATAGTTTTCATGCAACTTTGCCATAGCTTCCTGGATCAAACGGCTGCGGTCGCGGTCTTCAATGCTGGAGTCGAACCAGCATTCGGAAGTCTCGGCGTGCGCCGCCGCCTCGCGCGCGGCGCGACGGTCCTGGCTGCGCCCCCAATCCACCGCCCGCCGGCGAATGGTGGCGAACACCAGAGCGGGTGGCGGCGGAGCGCCATCAGCTTGCCGCTGCCACGCTTCGACCACTGCCTCCTGCACCAAATCCTGCGCATCCGCCTCGCAGCGGCTTTGTTGCCGGGCAAAAAGCAGCAGCCCGGGAGCGTGGTCAAGAACCCAACGTTCCCAATCGGTTTGTTTCGCCATTTCATTTGCAGAACCGCCATTCACGCGATTTCAATAGTCAAAGCGCCACCGCTCGGATTCTTTGTCTAAGAATGTTGAGGCTGTCGCCCTGCCAGTCAAATCCCTCCTGCTCAAGGCGAGACGAACGCAGGTAACCAAGATTAATTCCTCTGTTTTGCAAGTTTGTTGCGGAAGCGGTGTTGCGGCAGATTCTGCCCATGACAACGACCGTGACCGAGGTACGCATAGCGGGGTCAGAACAAAGTTTCTCCACTGGTTGCAGGCTTTCTCCCTCTGCGCTCCTTTCGCACGGCTGCGCACGGTGGCGGACAAAAATGTCCGCGCTCCATTCCGCTTTTTTGAAAATAAAACTTGCGTCCGTATGGGGAATTGTCACGATGACTACCGTCTGAGTTGCGCGCTCCTTCAATTTTGATCCAAGCACGCGGCTTTCGGACAGAAGCGGAATAGTGGAAACAGAACAACCGGCGGGACTGTTGCCAGATCGACGCGGAGCTAAAGCAGCTTTTTCTCTGCATCCCTCAGGGGGAAGGTTTGTCTCTGGCACGTTGGAGCGCGGACATTTTTGTCCGCATCCGTCCTTGCGCAAAACAAGGCAGTCAATTCCACGAAACAAAACGGAGCGGACAAGAATGTCCGCGCTCCGGATCGGGGTTCCCCAAGAAACAATTGAAGGACTAATTATGAATGATTCAAACCGTCACCTTCCACGCAGCGCAGCGCTGTTGTTCTTGCTCCTTTTCTACGCAGCGAATTACACGGCCACTGCCGCACCACCGGTGGTCTCAAACGTCCGCGCCGCGCAACGATCCGGCACGGCTTAC
>JBAXTC010000821.1:0-3377 GCA_037130375.1 Verrucomicrobiota bacterium
CACGCTGGAAAAGCGCCTCTGGGAAGCCGCCGACCAGTTCCGCGCCAACTCCGGCCTTAAATCCCAGGAATGCTCCGGCCCCAACCGCTTCACGGAAGACGACATAATGGGCAACGGCGCAATCTTCGCGGCGGTCACAAAAGACGACATGCAAGGCATTGAGTTGATTTGCCCGCCAGCGCCGCTGGTGGGTGGCGCAACGAAGCACTTCGATCCGATTCATTCCGAAATCGGCGCGTTGACCACGCAAATCCAAAACCTCCGACGGACGCGCGACCTGCTGCTGCCGCGTCTCTTGTCTGGTGGACTAGCACTGAAAAATCCAACACTATCTAAAGTATGATTAACACCGTTTGGGGCAGCACTGACAAACCAGTGTCCAGTAAACAGCTCGCCACCCGGTTAGCTTCCGAGCCGGAGCTTGAAGGCACTCTTTACATTGGCTATCCGATTATCGGAACGCCAGAGGGCTCGTTTCCCATTGACGCGCTCTTCGTGTCTCCCACAAAGGGACTCGTATTATTCAATCTCGTTGAAGGCCGAACACTGGGTGATTACGGGGCTGCACAAGACGAAGCATTCAACAAAATGCAAGCGAAGCTACGCCAGCACCACTCTCTGATTCGGAGGCGTGAGCTTTTGGTAAAAACCCATACGATTACGTTCGCACCGGCAGTTCCGCAGGTTGAGCAAGTTGCAAACGAGGAATATCCACTATGCGGCATGGATTCTTTGCTTGATACGCTTGATGAACTGGAGATAGGCGATGCGACGGTATTTAAGGCACTGGTTGCCGTCATTCAGGCAATCTCGGCGCTGCGGCGTGGGCGTAAGAAGCGGGAGTTGCACAACCCCAATTCTAAAGGGACGAAGATCAAAGCGCTTGAAGATTCTATTGCAAACCTCGACAGCCAGTAAAGTGCGGCGGTGGTCGAAACGTTTGATGGGGTTCAGCGGATTCGCGGGTTAGCGGGTTCGGGCAAGACAATCGTTCTGTCGCTCAAAGTGGCGTATCTTCATGCACGTCATCCCGACTGGATGATCGCCGTCACCTTCAACACTCGGTCACTCAAGAAGCAGTTTGAAAATCTGATCACGACTTTCGTTTTGGAACAGGCCAACGAAGAGCCTGACTGGGACAAGGTTCGGATTCTCAATGCTTGGGGCGCACCTGGTGGAAAAGACAGGAGCGGAATTTACTACGAGTTCTGTCGTGACCACGGCGTCGAATACTACGATTTTCGTTCAGCGGGCAAATTCGGTGCTGACCGTCAATTTGAGGGTGCGTGCGATGTTGCGCTTCAAAGTGTGAAGCAACTCATCCCCAAATATGACGCCATCCTTGTGGACGAGGCGCAGGACTTCGCACCAAATTTCCTGCTGCTTTGTTATGAGTATTTGAAACAGCCGAAGCGACTTGTCTACGCCTATGACGAGTTGCAGAACCTTGGAAAGAGGTCGCTCCCTCCCGTCGAAGACATTTTCGGCAAGAACGCCGATGGAACGTCGCGGGTGGTTTTGTATCCGGATGAACCTGGAAAGCCGAAGCAGGACATCATCCTGGACATCTGCTATCGCAACTCCCGTCCGTTGCTCTCAACTGCGCACGCGCTTGGCTTCGGCATATACCGCGACAAGGGCTTGGTCCAGATATTCGAGAACAAGAATTTGTGGTTAGACATCGGCTACAAGGTCAAAGATGGCGAATTGGAGGACGGTCATGCTGTGTTGCTGGGCCGTACTTCCAAGTCAAGTCCTGCATTCCTGGAAGATCACTCAGCCGCCGAAGACATCATTAGTTTCGAGGCGTTTAAGTCAGAAGCAGAGCAGACGGCATGGCTCGTGAAGGCAATCGAGCAGAATCTGACATCAGACGAGCTCCTGCCCGACGACATTGTTGTCATCAATCCCGACCCGATTACGACGCGCGATGCCGTGAAGGATGCCCGAAGGATTCTGATGGAAAAAGGAGTCAACTCGAACCTTGCTGGCGTCACCAACTCAGTCGATGTCTTTTCAGAACCTGGCACTATCACGTTCACCGGAGTTTTCAGGGCGAAAGGCAATGAGGCCGCCATGGTCTATGTGATCAACGCACAAGCTTGCTTCTCCTCGTTTCTGCCTGGAGATATTGCTCGTGTTCGGAATCGGCTGTTTACTGCCATCACCCGGAGCAAGGCATGGGTTCGGGTTCTCGGTGTGGGCCGGGCAATGGAGGCACTCAAAGCAGAATTTCAACGGGCTAAGGCAGCCAGTTTCGAGTTGCGGTTCACATATCCGACGGAAGAAGAGCGAAAGCAGATGACCACCGTGAATCGCGACATGTCGAAAGAAGAGAAGGACCGGTTCGCTAAGAAGCAAAACAACCTCCGTGACATCATCGAATCCTTGGAGTCCGGTGATACGTTCATCGAGGATTACCCGGAAGAAGTAATCAAAAAGCTCCGGAAGCTTATCGACAAAAAGCCGAAATCGCCTTCCCGATGAAGCCCAAGGAGACACTGAGGCAGCTGGAGAAGCTCACGACAGCGATGGTTGGCTTGAGCCTCTCCAACGACCAAAACTTTGCCTCTACACATGGCAATGTTGATGGTGATTTTGAAATAACCGTCAATAATGCGACCAGCATGTCGGTGGCATTGAAAAACATTGCCTATCGCGACATTTACCGCGAGTTGGAGCAGGCGCGTTGCTTCAACTTCAAGATGTTGGATGGAGCACTCGTTACCTTGCGCTATCGTTTTCGGGCTGGTGAGGTGTGCGAGCATTCGCTCTCCTATTTCCCTTCCCCCGACCTAGATCATTTTCAGAATGACCCCGAAGCCTATTTGTTGGACGAGATCTACGCCGACGTGATCGGGCGGAACATCGTACCTTTCCCTGTGCGATTCGATTTTAGTGACGACGCAGTCAAATTTGTGGAACTGCATCATCCGTATTCGCATCTCACACTCGGCCAATACGAAAATTGCAGGATACCGGTTTGCTCTCCACTTTTTCCTTTCACCTTTGGCAGCTTTATCCTACGGAGCTTTTACAACACTGCTTTCCGGAAGTATTCCGATGAGATTCCTGCCGCGGCGCTTTTGTTTGCAAATACCATCACTGCCAACGAGCGGAAAATCCCTCACGTCGTTCTTGGTGTTGCCAACTGACCGATGCCCCACGCCTACACCGAAGACCATCTCACCGAGCAGCCCGCCATAGGGTCGTTTGCGGAGCTTGGCTGGACCACGTTGTCGGCGCTCCAGACCTGCTGCGGCCGCGGCTGCTGTCGGGGCAGGTGACTTTGAAAGCGAATTGAACCAAAATCATGATGACATTCCGCTATCATCGCCTGCGTGACTTCGCCGTGCCGATGAGCACTAACTGGCTGC
>JBAXTC010000822.1:0-3376 GCA_037130375.1 Verrucomicrobiota bacterium
TCCTGGAGATCAATCCCAACGCCGAGGTCCACATGTTCGGCCACGAATCGCAACCCGAGACGTTCGCGATCTGCAAGGCTGACCTCTACATGAAGCCGCTGGATGGCCGGGACGCCGACAACATCAAGTTCGGCAGCACCCTCTCCAACTGGCAACTCGGCGCTCGGTGTTACGATTATCAGGCTGCCAATCCGCCGTACGGGAAGGAATGGAAACTCGAACAAGCCGCCGTGGAGGCCGAGGCCGAGCCTGCCCCCGGTATCACCAACTGGACTGCGTTCGCCGGATCGTGGCCGATGCGCTGGGCCGTGGCGCGGGGTATTGTTTGAAGGAAGTGCTCGCTACGAAGTCGCTGGACGAGGCTGAGAAACAGGACAGGACGAAAGAGGATGATCTGGAAGACCGGATCGTGGCGGAGATGAAGCGGCCTGAGCAAGCACACGATCAGCAAGAAGGTCGCCGTCATGGCCGAGCACTTCCGCAACAACGTCATGCAACGCATCGGCGGCAAGGCGAAGGCGATGATTGTCACCAGGTCACGGCTTCACGCTGTCCGGTTCAAGCTGGCGGTGGATGCGCATCTGAAGGAAAAGGGTTACCCGTTCAAGTCCCTGGTCGCCTTCTCCGGCACGGTGAAGGACTGCGGTAAGGATTACAGGAAGACCAGGTGTTCATCCGGCAACTGGAGCAGCGGCTCGCCAACGATCCGGCCCTGGCGGCGAGCATCAAGGTGAACCCGCCAGAGGATGCTCGGCTCACGTTCAACCATGTCGTGAACGACAAGCTCCAGGACATGGTTGATTCCAACTTCAAGTTCTACAGGCAGATCACCGACAACGCCGACTTCGCCGAGGATTTCATGTCCTGGATGTTCGAGCGTTACGTGAAGGCGAGGAATGCGAGCAAGGGCGGTGAGTCTTGATTACTGAGCGAAGATGAAACTTCTGACGAGCAGCATCTGGCCGAAGATCACTTCGGCGGCGAAATCGAGCGCTGCGACCGCGAATGTGGCGGTCGCCTACTTCGGCACAGGAGGCAGCGCCATGCTTCCGCTGAAAGAGGGCAGCCGCCTCGTCGTGGACTTCAGCGAGCGGGCCATCAAGTCCGGCCAGACCAACCCGTCTGAGATTGCGAAGCTGATCCGGCGCGGGGTCGATGTTTACAACAAACCCAACCTCCACGCCAAAGTCTTTGTCTTTCGCAACCGTGCTCTCATCGGGTCAACGAACGTGTCAAACACATCGGCGTTTGGGTTGCAGGAGGCGGCGGTCGAAACGGGGGACAGGAAGCTCGTCGCCTCGATGAAGGGCTTTGTGCGGAGCCTTTGCCGCGATTTGGTGACACTCCACGAGGCGGTCCAGATGAAGTCCGCATACAGACCACCAAGCTTTGGGCGGGGCAGTAAAGCAACCCGAACGTTAGATTGGCGGACCAATCAAAACTACCCTCCCGTCAAGATTATGCAGTTGAGGCTCGGCAAGTTTGACCAAGCGCAAGTGGAAGCCGAGCGACGAGGAGCCAAAACTGCTCGTGGGCGCATCAGGAACACACGCTATTTCCATGTGGAGAGCTTTTTGGACTGGCTGTGCCCATTCAAGTTGAGGGACATAGTCATCCGAGTGACAGACGAAGCCAGAGGTAAAACAATGGTGTCTCCACCAGCCAAAGTCATACACCTTGAACGTGTCTCCAATAGCTGGCGAGATGGAGTGTTCACCATCGTCTTTGAACAAAGGACAGAATTCCAGTTTCATGCCGAGGACTTTGACAGGGAGGGTGGGTCAAAGGCTGTCCTACCCTAAAAACTGTTGTGGGGAAGAAGGGCTGATTGAATCCATTCCATTTCTGGCAAATTCCTGGCTTCATGACCCCGGTGGTTGTGGTATGCTCGTGGCAATGAAATGTGCGCCACTCAATCTCGGCTTACTCGTGTCCTGTTTCCTGCCGGCGGTTTTGGTCGCCGGGCCGATTCCCGATGTGCCGTTTTGGCAGGACGTCGCGGTTCGCATACATCACGCCCCGGAATTGACCAACGCGATATTCAAGAAGCTCTGCGTGGACAAGGAAAACACTGTTTACGTGCTGACGGACAAGGGGTTGGCCCGCATTTTCGACAACACGCTGGCATTGGACCGAAGCTATCGACCACTCGCCGGCAAAATCGCCAAAGACATCGCACTGACACCACAAGGCGATTTGGCTTACCGATTCGACGAGGGCTGGTTGTCGAACGGTGCCAATGGCGCTCAAAATCTAAATATGGGACTGGCGTGGTTAAGCCAGCAACCGGTCTTGAAAGCTCGGGAGGGCGTGCCCTGGCCTGAGTTGACCGCCCGGAGCGTCGTGCCGGATGGAGTCTGGTTTGGCACGACGCGCGGCGCCTTCTTCGAGCGCGAAGTGACCAATTCCCGTTACGCAACGCCCTCGGCGCCAGGGATCGAGTCGCCGCGTTTCCGTTATTACGCGGGCAAACGCTGGCTGCGCGACGACCACGTTCTTGACATCGCTGTGGATCACGACGGCCAGGTCTGGGTGCTGACCCAGACCGGACTGAACAAGATCGAGTTCCGCCAGACCACGCTCGCCGCCAAGGCCGACTGGTTCCACCGCAAGATTCGGTCGCGGAATATCCGCTACGGCTTTACCGCGGAGCGCCGCCTGTTAAGCCCGGGGGACATCACATCGAGCGAGATGATCGACACCGACAACGACGGCGGCTGGACGAGCTATTACATTGGCTCACTCGGCGCACGCTACGCCGTCACCCACGAGGAGGAAATCCGTCGGCAAGCCTGGGAGTCATTCGCCGCTCTGGAGCGCCTGCAGAACATCCACACCAACACCGGCTTCCCCGCACGCACTTTCGAGCGCAAGGGCTTCAAGTATTCCGATCCCGACCGCTGGCGCGACGCGCCCGACCCCGGCTGGGAGTGGAAAGGCCACACCAGCAGCGATGAGATCTGCTCCCAAACCTTCGCCCACGCCGTGATGTGGGAGTTGGTAGCGACCAACGGGGCCGAACGCGCCCGCCTCGCCACCAACTACGCTCGCATCGTGGACCACATCCTGGCGCATGACCTGTATCTTGTGGACGTGGACGGCAAGCCGACGCTCTGGGGGCGTTGGAATCCCGAATACGTGAACTGGTTTCCACCCACAATCCACGACCGTCAGCTCAACAGCGCCGAATTCATCGCCAGCTTGCAACTCGCCTTTGCCATGACCGGCAATGCGGGCTACCGGGACAAAGCTTTCGAGTTGTTCAGCAAACAAGGCTATCTCACCAACATTCTCAGCTCACTCAAGCTCATCGGGCCCACCGTCGGATACGTGCATCAGGGCAACGATATGGGCAACGAGTGGAACCACAGCGACG
>JBAXTC010000823.1:0-3375 GCA_037130375.1 Verrucomicrobiota bacterium
GCCGGACCACCGTCCGCGCAGGTTAGCGTCACGCTGGTCACGGTGTCCCCGTTGATCAACTCGCCCGAGCCGCTGCTGAACGCCGTCTGGCCCGGCCCGTAGGTCTTGGTCTGGCCGTAGGTCTTGGAGTCCGCACTGGCCGTGAGGTTCAGCGCCTTGGTGGCCACCGTCAGCGCGCCATCATGGTAGCTGATGCTGTAGTTGGCCAGCCCACTGCCCACGGCTGCACTGGAGATAATGTGATAGCTGCCAACGACCGCGGTGGCCGGACTACCGTCCACGCAGGTTAGCGTCACGCTGATCACGGTGTCCCCGTTGACCAACTCGCCCGCACCGCTGCTGAACGCCGTCCGGCCGGGGCCGTAGGTCTTGACCTCGCCGTAGGTCTTGGAGTCGCCATTGGCCGTGAGGTTCAACGGCTTGCCCGTGATGGTGGCGTTGGTTGTCGGCTGAGTGAACGCGTAGTTGTGCGTGGCCGAACCGCTGATGGTCAGTCCGAAAACCTGCACCAACTTGTCGATCCCCACGTTCGGGTCGGCAAAGGCCCCCGTCGCATTCGTCATGCTGAGCACCACATTGGTCCCGTCAAGGTTCCCGACCAGCGCCGCGTTGGTGAGAATCAGCGTCGCGTTGGTCGTCCCGTCATAGACTTTGTCGCTGGACCGGATGCCGGCCACCGACAACGCCTTGGGCGTGATCTGCCCCGTCGCCGTATTGGTCGCCCGGTAATTGGCGTCGGTGACGGTGGCGATGACGATGTAACTGCCCGCGTTGGTCGGGGCGGAGGCACTGCCGTTGTAGGTAACGTTGACCGTGAGGTTGGCTGGCTCCGTGGTGACCGAGACGCTCGTGGCGGTGCCGTTGTAAGTTTGATTCAAATTGCCCAACGTCACGATGGCCGCGGCCGGATTCACCGTCACACTCACGGAGCCGCTGACGGAAGCATAATTCGTCGTATTAGTCGGGGTGAAGGTGACGATTTGCGAAGCCGTGCCTGCTCCCGGCGCGATGGCCGGCGTGGTGAAGGCGAAGCTCCCGTCCACCGAGGCCGACCCGCCGCTCAGCGTGGAAGCCGCCAGCGTCTGGCCATAAGTGATCGCGCTGGCTGTGGGCCAAACGGTCACGCTCGGAGTGATTTTGGTGACCGTCACGGTCTGGGCGCAGGTGTTCGTGTTGCCGCTGGTGTCAACCACCATCCAGATCACCGTCGTCACGCCGTTCAGAAAGACTGCCGGAGCATCGTTGGTAACGCTTAGAATCCCGCAGTTGTCGTTGGTCGCCACCGGCACGCCCAAGGCTACATTGGTCGCCCCGTAGCCACCCGCGTCGGCGCTGACCACCACGTCGGGCGGGCAGGTAATCGTCGGCGGTTCAGTGTCGTTCATGGTCAATGCCGCGGTTTCCGAGGGGGTGCTGCCACCAGCGTTCGAGACGATGCACTGGTAATTGCCCAGCAGGCTGGCATCTGCGTTTGAGACGGTCAGGTTCGTGGTCGTCACGCCACTATAGTGGCCACCGTTGCTCAGGTTGACGCTGTTCGTCTGCCACTGGCACGTCAGGGTGCCACCGCCGGTAGCCGTGACGCTAAACTGCGCCGTGCCGCCAGGGCAGACATTCTGCGCTTGCGGTTGCTGGATGATTACCGGTGGCAGCTCTGTGACGAGGATGTAGTTGGGCCGATTGTTGGTGCTCACACCGTTAGGGCCGCTGACAATGAGGGTCACCGTGTAACTGCCGGCCGCGAGATACGTGTAGTCGAGCGTCGTGGCGGCGAGGTTGGCCGTCGCCCCGTTTCCGAAATCCCAGAACCGGTTCGTGATCGTGCCGGCGGAAATGTCGGTGAAGCTCACCGTCAATGGCGCGCTCCCGCTGGTCGGCGTCGCCCTGAAGTTGGCCACCGGGAAGTCCGTGACTGTCAAGCCCACGTTGCGGGTCGTGTTGCCATTGCCATTGCTCAGGTTGTTGAACGACACCGTATCGGAATAGCTGCCGGCCGCCAGGGTGCCGGCAGTGGCATTGATCGTGACCGCCATGTTGGTGGTCGCACCGGCTGCCAAGGTGCCGTTGGTCGCCGAAAGATCGCTCCAACTTGTGCTCTTGCTCGCTGTCCAATTCAAACTGGCGCTGCCACTGTTGGTCAGCATGTACACCTGGCTCGAAGGACTGAATGGCCCTCCGGCTTGCCCGCTGAAGATCAGATCGGTTAACGGGGTGACTGCCAGCGCGCCGGCGAGGCTACCGCAGCAGGCGTAGGTTCTGTTGCTGATGGATACGGTGTCCACGTACCAGCCGATAACGCCAAAGTTATTATCGGTGCCCAGTCGCCACTGTAATTGGATACCTTGGCCTGCCGCCGCCGCAGGCAACGTTACCGCCGTGGTCAGGAACCCGCCGGAACTGCCGGTCCAGGCAGATCGACCTGCCAGGGGATTCCCAAAGATGGAGGAAATTTGCCCGTTGTAGGCGCCGCTGAGAAACGAGCCTCCCGCCGCCAGGATGTCGATGAAACCACCACCGTTGATGGAAATCTCCAGGACGCAGCCGTCGAAGTTGGATTCTGTATTGTAGTTATGACGGAAGGTGAGTTGTCCATTGGTATTGGTGATGGGAATGACTGGTGAGGTGAGCGGCTTGTTGCTGACCGACGCAGAATCGGAGGCAAAGACGGAGTTCGGCAGGGTATCTCGTTGGGCAACTGTCGTCACCCAGGCCCCGCTGGGCGTGGTGGTCCAACCGGTCGGCAAGGCGGGGGCGGTGCTCCCATCGAAGTTCTGCGTGAATAACACCGTCCAATTCGTGGCCCCAAGCCTAATGCTAAAGGCCGCCGTGCCGAGATTCCTGCTGCCATCCTGAAGCTGAAAGGTTGGGGTGATCGTCTCGCCACAGGCACCCGCAGCCATGAACATGAACGAGCGCGCCACGGTGGCCCCCCCGATCGCCATCGCTCCGTAGGTCTGCGCGCCGTTGGGCGTCGTGACCCCATTAGTGGCCAGCAATGTGGCGACCAGATTAGTGACGGGCACTGTGCCCACAGCCTGCAGGCCGAAGCTGACGGTGACTAGCTCCCCGGGATCCACCACGCCGTTGGCCGGCAGGCAGCCCTCGGTCACCAGGGTGGCTCCGGCCGGAACCACGACCGTTACCGGACTCGGCTCAGCACCTGCAACCCTCATCACGCCGCTGTTCAGCGGATCAAGCCAATTCTGCAAGCGGTTGGCAGCCGAAGTGCCGCCGGCCCAGGCGACGGAAAACTTCCCGTAGCAATCGGGCAAGGTCGGCGTGGCACAATCCGACCCTCCGCCCGACAAGATTCCAACCAGTTCGCGCGTCGTTGGATTCCATATTCCGGAGCCGGAAGACCCCGGCTCGGTCACC
>JBAXTC010000824.1:0-3367 GCA_037130375.1 Verrucomicrobiota bacterium
ACGATTGTGGAGTGCGCCGGCAGAGCGCAGCGGCGACGGCGCTTTGGCTTTCGGCGGGACGGATCGCGCTGGAGAGGGGGGCGCTCCGCGCTGGGGGAAAGCGCCGTCGCCGCTGTGCTCTGCCGGCGCACTCCAGATCGACCGGAATAGCGTCTGAACCTCGAGGCTCATCAAGGTGGTTCACCGGGAATGCTAGCCGCATGAGGACTCTCGTAGCGCTGCGGTTCGCCCAGGCGACGGCACAGCTCGTTGATTTCCTGCTTCAGTTCGATCATGCGCAATTCCCGGCCGACCATGGCGCAGTTGAACTGCTCCAGTTCGTCGTTGGTGGCGCGGAGGGCCTCCGCCTTTTGCCGCAGTGCCACCTCCGCCTGCTTGCGCCCGGCAATGTCCAACACCACGCCCTCCATGCGTGTGGCTCTGCCTGTGGCATCGTAATAACCGTGCCCTTTTGCCTCAAGCCAGTGGATGCTGCCATCCGGCCAGAGGCTGCGATACTCGATGTCGTAATCCTTGTGATGGTCGAGCGCATCCTTAGACGCTATGTCTGCCTTCTCGCGATCATCGGGATGGAGGGCTTCACGGAAGCGCTGATAGCTCATCGCCTCATCAGGTCGTATGCCAAACATCGCCTTGCACCTGTCAGACCAGATCAATTCGCCCGTGACGGTATTCCAATTCCAGACGCCCAGTTTGGCGCCCTCCGTGGCAAGGAGCAGGTTCTCCTGACTTATCCTAAGCAATTCATCCGCCCGCCTGCGCTCAGTTATGGCTTTCCCGAGTTCAATGACCTGCGCTTGAGCGGACTGGTGCAATTTGATGGTTTCGCCCCAAACGCCAAAGATCGGAAAGAAATAGCTCAGAAACACCAGCAGATGGGCGGCATCCCAATGCGAATCGTAGAAGGCCCGGGCATCAAAAACATAGAGATGAGCCAAAACCCGAAAGATGATGCAAGCGATGATGCTCCACAGCAGCGGACTGCGGTATGGTTGTTTCAAATAGGCATTGGAGTGAAACAAAAACGCGCCAAAGAAAAGCAGCGCGAGAGAAAGTTCGATGAGCTGTTTTGACGTCGAGCCAAGTTCGACAAAATGCGGAAGCCTTGGAGAAAGGAAAATCAGCCACGTCACGGAGGCGGCACAAATGATGCCAATAATATTATCGGCAACAGCCGTTCGTCCCCGGTTTGCCGGAAGGACTTCTCTTTTTCCAAAACTGAGTGCGAGGAGGAACGAGGCGGCCAGGACGAAATTGCCGGCCAACCAGGTCGAGGAAATGGCCAATTTGAAGATCGGGGGTGTCTCCAACCAAATCCCATGGAAAGAGAACAGCGCGTGAACAAACTCTTCGGCGCCGATGAGAACGAATCCGATTGAAATGATCAGGAAGAACCGGCGGCCGGTGGTAAAGAAATGAAGCAGAACCATGACTCCCGCCGTTATGGCGAGCAGCGAGGACGCAAATTCAATCAAGGCGTGGACATCGCTGCTGCTTCTCCAACTCGAAGCGATCACTCCTGGATAAAACAACAACGGCAGGAGGAACAAAGCGCCAAACGAAAGAATGTTAGCGAGTTTCTTCATCGGAAATGCCGGCTGTGCTTTTCATGGTTAAAATGGTTCTCTTCATCCGTGGTTCATAGTTTCGTTTTTCATCGGTCATGGTTCACTGGTTTTATTTCGCGGCGACACAGTCCGCCAGCGGCACCACCTCGACGCCTTCGCCCAGCGCATAGCGGGTGGTCCCCGGATAAACCACGCGCAATTCATCCAGCTTCAGATCACGCCGGGCGATGCGCATGGAAGGGGTCAACGTAGGGGCATCCGCGCGTTTGCATTCCACGCCGATCCGGCGGCCGTCCTTAAACAGGAGCAGATCGAGTTCGGCGCCGTTGTGGGTGGCCCAGTAATATGCCTCGTCCGGTTGGAGTGCTTTGAGCACTTCCTCGACGGCGTAGCCTTCCCAGGAGGCGCCGATCTTCGGGTGATGCTCCAGGGCGTGGCGGTCGGGCAGGCCCAACAACGTGTGCAGCAGGCCGGAGTCGCGCACATAAATCTTGGGGGCCTTGACCTGCCGCTTGCCCAGGTTCTCAAACCAGGGTGGCAACTGCCGGACCATGAACACGCCGGTCAGCAGGTCCAGGTAACGCCGCACGGTGGCTTCCCCTACGGCGAGGGCGCGGGCCAGTTCCGCGCCGTTCCAAGTCTGGCCGTGGTAATGCGCCACCATGTTCCAAAAACGCCGCAGCGCCGCCGACGGAATGGTGAGGCCCAGTTGCGGGATGTCCCGTTCGAGGAAGGTCTGGAGAAACTGCCGGCGCCAATGGACGGAATCGGCCTCGGTGCGCGCCGTGTAGGCCAGCGGGAAGCCGCCCCGCAGCCAGTGCCGGTCCTGCGCGGCCGCCCCGAGGTCGGCGAGGCGGAAGCCTTCCAGCGGGAGGGTCTCCAGCCGTCCGGCCAGCGTTTCGGAGGATTGGCGGAGCAAGTCCGGCGAGGCGCTGCCCAGAATCAGGAAGCGCGCCGGCAGGGGTTGGCGATCCGCCAGAACACGCAGCAGGGGAAACAGCTCGGGGCGGCGCTGAATTTCGTCAATGACGACCAGGCCCTTGAGCGGGCGCAGGGCGGTTTCCGGCTCGGACAGCCGGGCCAGGCTGGCCGGGGATTCGAGGTCGAAATAGTTCAGAGAATCGGGCCGGACGAATTCGCGCGCGAGGGTGGTTTTGCCACACTGGCGTGGGCCGAGGAGGCCGACCACCCGGCTGCGTTTCAGGGCAGTGCGGACGGCTTGGAGATCGGTCTTTCGAGCAATCATGGGGGTTATGCTACACCATGAAAAGCCGCCACGCAACGGCGGAATTGCATGGTGACAGGATGCGTTGAATCGCGGCACTTCTGCTGCGGGAGTCCGTCCTTGGAGTCAGTGTGATTTTGGGATTCATCTTAAAGATTCTGACCACGGATGGCACGGATAGAACCGAACGGAGCAGTTCAACCACAGAGAACGCAGAGAGCACAAAGAGAAGCCGGCGGTTGGGGAAATGGACCCAACCTCTGGCGGATGAAGACGCTCCCTTTCCCAAGTTCCCGGCTTTGCGTTCTTTGTGTTCTTTGTGGTTGGCCAACTGCCCTGATAAGGATAAAACCAAACTCCGTGGTCCGGCATCCGTGCCATCCGTGCCATCCGTGGTTAAATTGGTGCCTGGGTGGGTCATGCGCCACCTCCGCCCGGCGGCGGCGCCGGGCCGGCACCGGGAATGCGGCCCGTCTGAAACTGGTCCATCGGATGGGGCGGCGGTTCGCCCAGACGACCGCACAGCTCGTTGATTTCCTGCTTCAGTTCGATCATGCGCAATTCCCGGCCGACC
>JBAXTC010000825.1:0-3367 GCA_037130375.1 Verrucomicrobiota bacterium
CGGCTTTTTCTCGCAAACTAGCATTTCAGTCTTCATACCGACACTATCATCAACCAAATCAACCTTGTCAACCGAATACACTTCAGGTCTTTTCCGTCTGGCCAGCGTCCGCCTGCCAGAGGAGGAGCTGCTGCGGGGCTTCAACCTGATCGGCGAAGGCAAGCCGGCGGAGTTTCTCGAGGGCCTCGAAGTCATTGCCTGCACCGGCTACGTCTAGGGGCAGGTCAACGTCGCTGAAAGGCGGTCGTAGCGGGTGGCACATTCCAGGGCGGGAATGTAGAAGATGGCGACAAGGTCGCCGTCGTCCGGCGTGTACTTGAGTTTCCAGTCTCGGTCGCAGAGGAGGCTCATGGGGGGGGGGAATGAGGAATGACAGAATGACGAATGACAGAATGACAGAATGACGAATGACGAATCACGAATGACAGAATGACGAACAACGGAGCCAGCGAGCCAACGGGCGGAGGGGGTGGTGCCGGCTCGAACAGGAGAACCTTTAAGTTGGGGAAGTTTGCAAGTGCTTGGGCGATGAGAGGCCTGACAACCAACCACTGTAATCCTCCCAGCCCACAACCGAGAGGCGGAATGGCGACAGTCACTGCTGCGCTTCTGCCAACTCCGCTTCCATGCTGCAAACCCGGCTGGCCAACAGCGGCTTTGCCAGCGGGTCATCGGGCATCTTCTCCAGGATCGTCCGCAACTCCGCCAATTCCGCCTGCCGCCGGACCAGCTCCTGTTCGCTGCTTCGAGGAGCGCCAGCTTTCGTGTTAGTCATTCCGTCATTCGTCATTCTTCCAATCTGCCTGGGCGTTCGACGGAGAATGGCCGCGAAAATCAGATGTATTTCCTTTGCCTCTTGCCAAAGTGCTCGTGCCTGCGGTTTGAGCGACGGGACCGCTCTGACGACCATCCGAAGCTGGAATTTGGTCTCGCGGGCTTCCTTCTTGCAGATGCCGATGTTCTTACGGAACTCGTTGCGCGAGTAGGCGTCATCCGCTTCGCAGTAGTTGGCTCCGATGCTCGTCCCGGCCCCGACAAGCTGGCTAATGAGCCGGTTGGTCACAGGGCCTTGGGGAATCGCCAGGGCAAAGTCGATGATGGCCTCTCCGAAACGGGAGGTCCGTTCTTCAAGGTCGTAAACCCTTTCCTTCCCACTGGGCGTCTCGCGCATGGCGAGCGGTTCGCCGGTGCCCCCAGCCCAAAACGCCTCTTCCGCCGCCTCGCTAAGCAGACGGGTGTTCTTTTCGTCATTCGTCATTCGTCATTCGTCATTCGTCATTCCGTCATTCCGTCATTCGTCATTCCGTCATTCGTCATTCGTCATTCGTCATTCCGTCATTCCTCCCGCTGCCACAGTTCAAGCTGCTGTGAAAGGCCTGTGAACGCAACGAAAGAGGATGGGGCGCCGAACCAATTGCCCGGCAGGCAAATGATTGTAGGCCGTGCAAATGTTGGGCGTCGTGGGAGTGTCGCATGGGGCGAACTGGTTCACTGAACCATTTTCTGGGCGTGGCGGCATTCATGTTTGGTCAGTGGGGCCAAGGTGGCAAGAGTTGGCCATTGCTGACTCAGCAATTGTGCCATTGAAACGGCTGGGGAGGGGGCGGTGGCGGATGAGTTCATCGCGCTGGCAGCCCAGCCCAGTGGGGCCGGGGCGAAGCATTCCTTTGAGCCGTCAAAGACCTGAGCGTTCGTGGCCGGTGGTTTCGACCACACCTTCCGATTCCAATTGCTTCATAATCCACCACGCTTGGTGACGGGTCATTTGGGTGATCTCGCGGATCTGCGCATTGCTCAACCCACCCTTGGTCAAGGCTGTCAGGATGCGCCCCTTGGCGTTCTCGCGGGTGAGGCGGCAATAGCGGCCTTTGCCGGACGGGTCGCCGGGTTCGGCGAGGCGGGCGATGGTTAGCTGATTGAAAATCCTGGCGCTCCGGGGCCGTGCGGGACGAAAAAAGGCAATGCTGAACCAGCATTGGCAATGCTGAATCAGCATTAAGAACCACCCGAGGCCAGCCCGGGCGGCGGGCAGGCAATGTTACGCGCAACATGGCAATGTTGCAGGCAACATTGAAAGGGTGGCGGTTGCCGACTGGCAGCCTAACCGGCCTCCGCCCAAGGAGCACTGTGTCTGCGCAAGCCACACGCACCAAAGCCAGCGGGGAGTCTGGCGGATCGGCTGGATTGGCAGCGGGCAAATTGTGATGGGTAGTAGTCATCGAGTGCCGTCCGAGGTGAGCCGCCAACGCACGAAACGCCCCCGGCCGGAGGATGTGACCAAGCCTTCGGCCCGCAATTCATTCATCAACCGCCACGCCTGCGTCCGTTCCAGTTGGGTGATTTCCCGCAAATCAGAGTTGGTCAAGGAACCTTTCTTCAAGGCTGTCAGGACACGCCCCTTCAGGTTCTCCTGCGTCAACCGGCTGTCCACATGATAGGCCAGGGCATTGCCAAGCTGGGTGTAAGCGTCCTGGGTGAGGCGGTAATAGCGGCCTTTGCCAGCCGGGCCGCCGGATTCGGCGAGGCGTTGGCGATTGGCAAGGCGGGCGATGCGTACCTTTGGCGTGATCGGGTCGCCGTGAATACCAAGGACATGGTTAAACTTTTCGTGATCCGCATCCGCCGGCAGCGGCGAGGCGAGAATGGCCGCACGCGAGGCCACGAGCGGACGCCGCGCCCACCAGACGTGCAGCCGGTTCGGCGCGGGAAATGGCGTCATCGGGGTGCGCTCGCGCAGGCTCTCGATGCCGATTTCCGCAATGGGCAGCCAGCGTTCGATGAGGCGGGTGTCGGTGGAAGTGGTTGAGGGTTGAGAGTTGAGAGTTGAGGGGGCGGGATTCCCGCTGGATTGCGGATGGCGGGCTTGGAATTGGGGGTTAGGGGTCACGGCGTCAGGGGGATAGGTACCCAAGGGGCCAGGTGGTGGCTTGCACAGCCTCGTGGGGGCTGGCCTAGCCACTTGGCGGCACCTGCCACGCTTTGGGCGCGGCCTCAGGGGCATTGCTCTGGTAGGCGGCGAATTCCGCGGGGTTGAGCGGATACCACTCGTCGTACGGATAGCGCCGAAAGAACTCCGAGAGCCGCTCGCGAAAGTGCTCGTCCGCGTCCGGATTCAAGCGTCCCCGCCTGAGTTGGACCAGGGAGCGCAGGTCAGGCAATGCGACCCGGATCGTGATGCGGAAGTCCACCGCCATCCGCTCGTCAAGACGAACCAGCGGGTCGGGCGGGAGATAGAACCACTTGAGATTTCGCTGGCACTGCTGCGGGATCATCTTAGCCCACCAATCCGGTCCCTTGCCGGGAGTCTTGAACATACCGTCCACGTCGGCCAAGGGTCGAATTTCGCAGAGGGAAATGTCGCTCGCGC
>JBAXTC010000826.1:0-3356 GCA_037130375.1 Verrucomicrobiota bacterium
CCGCTACACCATCGCCTGGCCGGCCAACCCGCGTGAAATCGTCCTGGCCAGCAAGTTGGGCAGCGGCACGCTGGACACCTTGGAGGCGCTCGGCTCGATCTACCGCCAGAATGATCCCAGCCTGGCGGGTTACAACCCCAACGAGGAGCACGCGCTTATGTCCGGCGGTAGCGCCTTTGCCACGCGCGACGATTTGAACCTGACCAACGCCGCGAATTACTCGTCGCACCCCTTCGTCCTCGTCCAATACACCGCGCAGGATGGTCGCCCTGCCGTCTCCGCCTTCAAGGTGCTCCGCGAGAAAGCGTCTGCGGGATATGTCTTTGATTACATCGTCCCGGCCGGCCAGATACTGCAGGCGCCGATGCCTTTGCCGCTGTTGGCCAAGCCGGTGCTGGGCACTGGCGACAATGCGGTCAACTACAACACCGAACCCCCCCAGACCGGCGGCGACCTGCCCGGTGGTTGGAATAGTTCCTACGCAACCAACGCGCTTTACAGCCATTACCCGCGGTTCACCTGGCGCGATCGGCACAATGATTTTTGGGTCTATCGCGGGCCGCACGCCGGTCTCCCGGTGCTCAAGGCGGGCACGTACACCCCCGCCACCAAGATATTCACAGCACTGACTAATGCCACCGCTGTGGCGGGCACGGACTTCAGTTGCTCGGTTCATGCCTCGCGCCAGGATGAGTTCCTTTCGCTGACGGTTCCGACCATGCCGGACTGGCTCTCCATTAGCGGTCTGACTTTGCGCGGCACGCCCGACACCAACGACGTGGGGACCAATGTGCTGCAACTGGTGGTGCGGGATCTCTATGACTATTCGAGCGTCACGAACTCGCTTCGGCTGGCCGTGGTCAGGACTGGTTCGGGCTCGGCCCAGGGCCTCCTTGCCATGTCGAGCACCAACAGCCAGAGCGGCAGCATCGTCGTCTTCAGCAACCGCCCGCCCAGCCTGGCCGTCTCCCCCAACTCCTCCAACAGTTTCACGATGCGGTTCTATTACAAGACCGAGGCCAGCTTTGACTGGCCCGGCATGGATACGCCCCCTGAGGTGGGAAGCATCGTTCCCTATTTGCGTCCCATCAACCCCGCCACCGGCGGTTTCATTGGGGATGCTGCGGTGCGCGACACCGATTCCCTCGAGATTGTCTATCGCCCGGTCTGGCCCGAGCGTGATCCGGCGGACGCCTCCAAGGCGGTGCCCACCCTCGCCTTTGGCGGCACCGTCGCCAACTCGAAGTTCAATCTGCCCGGCGTCAGGGACATGCTGACCGCCGAAATCCTGTATCAGCAATCCCTCGCCGCCAATCTCGCGGTCGCGGATCCCAGCGCCATCCTGCATGATGCCACCCGCGAGAAATACTCGGACCTGACCGCACAGCAGTTGACGGCTTTGCCCGGGGGGGTGCTCTCTGACTATTACCAGAGCCGCTACTACTTCCCGAATCTGCCGCCGCACCTCGCCACCCGGCTCTATTTCGATCCCAACCGCGGCGCCAAGGGATCGCTGGTCCTCAAGGGGGAATTCGTCGAGGAAACCCTCGGCGAAAGCTACCTTATGCTCAACGTGTTGCGTGGGACGGACCTGGCCTTGGCGAAGGGCCTCTGCCCGGTCGGAGATTCGAACAAGAGCAAGTGGGACGCGCTGGTCGATGGCCTCGCGACGGATTTGGAGACCTTTTATGAAGACCCGAATGTGCCGGGCTCTTATATCCCGAATGATACCTTGACCGAATCCATTGGGGTCGGCGTTCTCGCGGAGGTCAAGAGCGCCAACACCGCTGTGGACAGCTACGCCGTCAGCGCCGTCGGCCCCGGCAGCGGCTATGTGACGCTGATTGAATCCAGCGGCACCGCCTTTACGCAAGTCGGCGACCCCATCGCCATGCATATCTTCAAAGTGGGCGGCTCGGATCTCTACGCCGGCGAGGTCAAAGTCATCGCCGCCGCCAATCCTCTCAGCGAGCAGGTCACTTTCCAGCACACGGCGGATTTGGCCGGCCGATTCGACGAATTCGAATACGAGTGGAAGATTGCCGCCCCCGTGGATGGACTGCCCCCGGTATCCGACGACACCATGTCGGCCTACCTCTCCCTGGCCACCGGCGCCGACATGCCGCGCCGCACCCTGGGCGGCGCCGGCATTCAGGCCCTCGCCGACAACTACGTCGTCATGCGTTACCGGCCTAAGGACACGGCGCATCCTCTTTACAACCAGTGGTCCGCCTGGACCTCGCCGAAGCTCGCCGAGGGCTGGATCAAGCGGGTGCTGGCGGGCATCAACCCCTTCAACCAGCGCACAACCGATCTCTTCAACAACCAGGTGAACACCGATGTGAGCATGCTCACGCAGGCGGGCCAGCGCTGGGAGGGCGACGTGGCGTTGAACGCCGACAGCATCAATAATTACGGCCTGATCGAGATCTATGAGACGGTGCTGCGCCGGGGGCGGATGCTGAGCATCGAGTCCGGCTACAACTACGGTCCGGCCAATGATGCCCTGTTGCTGGCGGCCGGGTATTTGAATGACCTCTATGTAATGATCGGCGGGGAAGCCTGGGCCGATGCCGCCAACCCGACTATAGGCATTGGCACTGCGGACAAGACTTACGGGGACATCGCCACGTCGCTCTTCGCTTTCAAGGGCCAGGTGGGATCACTGCTCGAAGAGGAACTGGCCCTGCTGCGTGGCCGGGATGACTTTCTCCTGCCCGGCGTCCAGGTCTCGCCGGTCTATAACCGCCTGGTCTGGAACTACACCCGCGGCATTGACTCGGGTGAGGTCATCTACGCCCTGAACTACAACATCCAGGAAGACCCGAACAAGACTCCGGATGGCATCATCAACGCCGCCGACGCCGCCATCCTGTTTCCGCAGGGCCACGGCGATGCCTACGGCCATTACCTGACCGCGCTCAAGGGCTATTACTCGCTGCTGATGAACTCGTGTTTCGATTGGGTGCCCCGGATCGAAGCCGTCAACGTCCTGGGCCAGCCCGTCTCGGTGGATTATCAGGACGAGCGCAAGTTCGCGGCCGCCGGGGCCGCGGTGGCCCGCGCCGGCCGGCAGATCTTTGACCTGACCTGGCGGCGGGATTATGCGCAGGTCCACGAGGTCGGCTGGGGACATCTGGGCGCGAGCCGCGTGAACACCCAGCGCCAATATGTCGCCGCCGGCGCCGTCACGAATTATGTTGCCCGCTACTGGGGCACCGACCAGTGGGCCTGCCGCGCGGGGCAGGGCGCTTTCCTGAACTGGGCCGTGGGCAATGGCATCCTGCCCGCTGAGGACCCGAACCCCCTGCACGAAGGCATCCAGAAGATTGACCGTACCACAGTCACGGAGTTGG
>JBAXTC010000827.1:0-3333 GCA_037130375.1 Verrucomicrobiota bacterium
AACAGCCAACAACTCCGCCGCCTGCGCTCATAGCTATAAGCTATCACCTGGATACGAACGAAGTATTGGCCCCATTTCACTTGAACCGCCACGGTTAAGCTGGATTAAGGCACTACTGCGAGCGTCTTGCTTGATGCCAGCTTTATGAAACAGATTTGCACACGAACGGAAAGCGCCGAACTGGGGCTGCGCAAGCCTCAACAACAAAGGCCAGGATGAGCAGAGAAGCTCATTTAACCCGAACTGTGGCCCTGTGCGGGAGAGTGTCGCGCATTATCCCCGCGACAATCCCCTGGTTGACCCGGTCATGATTCTCCACTGCATGCATGCGATAAAACTCATTTACCAGAGGACGGTTGGCCTTTTCAAACAGGCATGGCTGTTGCCCCAGTCAATCGCGGATGCCGTCAAGCAAAGGCAGCAGAAGTTCGCCCTGAACTTACTCGAAGCCGAGCGGCTCGACCGGATACGCAATCCGTCGAAGTACCGTGGAAAGTGAAACGCAGAACGTAATTATCTATGAGCAAGAAAGTCTTACTAACCAGTGTCTGCCGTCCGATGGGGCCAAAATATGGCGACGCGCCTTCGGTCGGCTATGAACTCCTCTACGGGCAGGTGACGCGTGCCCAGGGCCTGTTCAGCCCGCGCACGTTCAATATCCATTTTTCCCTCGAGTACATCGCCCAGAATCTCGATGTCCCGACGGTAGTGTTGCAATACCCCTCCCAGAGCGAACTTATCCGCGAGCTCAAGAAGGGCTACGATTACGTAGGCGTCTCCTTCCTGTTGGCGGTTATGCACAAGATGAAAGATGTGGTCGCGTTGATCCGCCGATACGCGCCCGAAAGTAAAATCGTTCTGGGGGGCTACGGGACGGTGCTCAAGGACGAGGCGCTCAAGCCCTACGGCGATTATATCTGCCGGGAGGAAGGGGTGGGGTTTTTCCGCCGGCTCTTGAGCGAGCCTGAGATGCCAATGCCCTACAAGCAGCCGCTCCTGGTAAGCTGGCTCAAGGTATTTGGATGGAAGGTCTCGGGCACGGGAAAGATCTTCGCCGGGTTGGGCTGCCCGAATGGCTGCGATTTTTGCTGCACCTCGCACTTCTATTCGCGCAAACACATCCGGCTGCTGCCCGAAGGCAAGGACATCTACGCCGTCGCCGAGCGTTACCTCGATCTGAACCCGAAGCTGGTATTGCTCATCATCGATGAGGACTTTCTGCTCAACAAAAAGCGGGCAATGGAGTTTCGCGACTGCGTAATGAAAGGCGGAAAGACTCTGTCCATCTTCGCGTTCTCCAGCGTCAAAGCCCTCAGCCAATATACGGTCCAGGAGATTCTCGAGATGGGGATTGACGGCTTCTGGATTGGATACGAGGGGACTCGCTCAGGCTACGCCAAACAGGAAGGCCGGCCGATCGAAGACATCCTCACCGAGTTTCGCGAGCACGGCATCACCATTCTGACCTCGATGATCATCGGATTTGATTACCAGAACCGCGAAGTGATCGCGCAGGAACTGGACGGGCTGATGAAGCTCAAACCGGCCCTGGCGCAGTTCCTGATTTATGGCCCGGTTCCAGGCACACCGTTTTACGAGCGGATCACCAAGGAAAACCTCCTCCAGGAGGTGTACGCCAAAGACCCGGACCTCTTTTACCGCCGGGGCGACGGGTTTGCGACAATGGTTAAACACCCGACGTTGTCGTCCGGCGAAATCGAGGATATCCAACGCTGGTGTTTCAAAGAGGATTTCGAGCGGCTCGGCCCGAGCATTTTCCGCACCCTGGAAACACGGCTTCTCGGCTACCAAAAGCTCAAGAACTCACCGAATCGTTTCTTGCGCCAGAAAGCCGAGTATTACGCTACAGAGCTGAGGGCTGCGTATCCGGCATTCCTCGCCGGAAGGCTGCTCGGGCCCAACGCACACGTTCGGCGTTGGATTGAAGGTTTGGAAAAACGCATTCACGCAGAGCTGGGTTCTCCCGGGCTCCCGGAACGACTCCGATCCGTGATGGCCGTCGGGGCCGCGCTGTGGACCGGTTTGACTCTGAAGCTGGACCTTTTTCAGCATCCCAAGCTCATGCGCACCGCATATCGGATGCCGACCAAGCGCTGGGCCGGCTATGATTTGTGGGAGGAACTCCATCGAAAGAGCGTGTTCCCCAATCTTTCCGTTCAGGTGGATCTGCAACACGCCAAACAGCAGGTGTGGATGCGCCTCGAGGGCGCCCTTTCCTCCACCGAAGCCGCAAACCTGGGGCAGCGAATCCGTGATTCCCTGGCCCGGAGCAAGAGCCGTCTGGTGCTCGACCTCAAGAAACTGCATTGGGACAAGGTGGACGACCTGGGCCCCCTTAGAGAAAAACTGGCCGCCTACCGCTCGCGCATCCGCCTCATCTTGCCCAAATTGGCGGCGACGCATCCCGAGGTAATCCTGCTGGCGAGCATGTTCCATCCGTATAAAGCCTGAAGAATCAATGTAGGGCGCGCGCACGAGAATAGGACCGGCAGGCCAAGCGATAGATCATCGCGATGCAGCAGTGCCCGAACTGCTCCAACACATGCGCGACCTGGAGAAGCAGGTGCGGGAACTCACCGCCCGGCGCCCTGGCTGAGCACCACCGTTTCAGCAGGACACGCGCCGCGAGTCCCGGCATCTACCCCATGATTGCAGTTCGGCCGCGCCCCCGTTGTCCTCGGCCGAATTGAATTCTCAAGGCCACGCGCTTCTTGAACGGAGCGCTGCGCCATGAAACCGCACCATGTGAGGGTGCATGCGTTTGGGGTCAACCGGATGGCCGCAGAGATGGCAGGGCACGGTGCTGCTTGAGTCTGCAATCGGTTGGTCCTCTAGCGACGCAACTGTTGGTTGCCTTCTACCCTTGCCTCTCTGGCCTGGCTTTCGAGTGTTCGATCCCCTCTGACCACGAGGGGCCGTCCTGCCATGACCGACATTTCCCGAATTGAAAGGAGTTTTCGTTTAATCAACTTAGCATCAATTCATCGCTTTGGCTTCAATTATTCGTCAGTGTGTGCGGTCGGGGTGCATGTTGGCCGCGACCCAACACAACCAGAGCGCCTGCGGTGACCAACAGCAACGCACTAATCCCCAGCGGCACGCGCCACCCAAGCCAGTTGAGTTGCCTCAGCGTGGCCTTCGCCGGCGCAACAGCAGTCGCGCCCGAAGTAACCCCTCGAACCAGATCATCGACCATAGTGGTCAAAGCATTCGCAGAGACATAAGTCGAAGTTAGCAGCCCCCCGGGCAAAACACCAGTTAGGGTCGCTGGCTCAGGCTGACGTTCTGAGGTGCTGCATCGAGTCCACAGGC
>JBAXTC010000828.1:0-3331 GCA_037130375.1 Verrucomicrobiota bacterium
CTTTCTTGATTTTTCTCGTGGCGAAGGCGATGCGGTCACCAACGAGCCGGACAAGGTTGCCGACGAAGCCCAGCTCAACCGCGAACGCCAAACCCTCAAGTCGCCCGACACGCTCGCCGTCAAGGGTCTCGCCCAGTTCAAGAAATTCCCGGCGGCCATGACCCTCGGCGAACTCATCTCCAACTGGCACATCTCCGATTTCCACATTCAACGAGCCAGACCCGAACAGGAGACCGGTTACGCGGAGCACCTTTCACGCGAAGGCGAGAATCTGGCGCTCGTCACCGAGTTCCTCTACAAACGCCATCGTCCTGTCTTTGACCGCGTGATCGAGAAGCTGAAACAGCGCGTCCCGGGGATCACCCAAGTGGATGCCAAGACGACCGAAGAGGGACGCGTCCTCCTGCGCTTCCAAGACGGCGCTTTTACCGACCCATTCCTGGCCCGCCACGTTTCGGACGGCACAATTAAGATGTTCGCGTATCTCGTCCTGCTGCACGACCCCAAGCCCCATCCGCTTATTTGCGTCGAGGAGCCGGAGAACCAGCTTTACCCCAAACTGCTGGCGGAACTCGCCGAGGAGTTTCGCGACTACGCGCGCCGGGGCGGGCAGGTCTTCGTCTCCACCCATTCGCCGGACTTCCTCAACGCGACCGAACTCGAGGAGGTTTTCTGGCTGGTGAAAAAGGACGGTTACACCGCCATCCAGCGGGCCGCCGATGATGCCCAGGTCGCCGACTACATGCGCGACGGCGACCAGATGGGCTATCGTGGAGGCAGGGCTTTTTTGAAGGAGCCGATCCCCAATGAGCGAAGTCGTCTTCTTCCTGGAAGAACTCTCCGCCCGGGCGATGTTGGAGGGTTTTCTCCCAAAACTACTTCCGGACACGATTCGTTGTCGTTACATCGTTTTCGAGGGCAAACAGGATCTCGAAAAGCAAATGGTAAAGCGAATGCGCGGCTACCGGGTGCCTAATACCCGCTTTGTCGTGCTGCGCGACAAGGATTCCGAGGACTGCCAACAAGTGAAGAACCGTCTCGTGGAGAAATGCACTGAAGCCCATTACCCTGCCAGCCTGGTGCGCGTGGCCTGCCATGAACTGGAAAGCTGGTATCTGGGCGACTTGGCCGCCGTCGAAGCTGGTTTGGGGGTCACCGGCCTTGCCCGGTATCAGCATAAGGCGCCCTACGACAAGCCGGACGATTTGGCCGGTCCCGCCCGAAAACTTCAATCCGTCGCCCCGGCCCCGGCTGGAGCCGCGCATCTTGCTCGAAGACCCGGAGAAGTCGTATCAGCCAGGCAGATTGAACATTGGGATTGGTCGGGTCTGCTCATCTGGCCCATCTCAAATCAGGTCATGCTCGGCTTTGTTCCGCTGGGCTGACTCCTGCTTGGGTGATTCCTGGGCTTTGGCTTCCTCGGCAGCGCGTTCGAGGTTCAGGCCAAGCAACCGCTCCAAAACCTGTTCATCCGTCAAATCGGCTCCCGCCCGCCGAGCGAGCAAGGGTTGGGTGCAGGCTGTCGCGTTGAGCCACGACTCACGCGGGCACAAGTCGTAAGGCGCACGGTTTCACGGCATGGGCAATGCGGGCTTCAAATTTGTCGGCAGCCATTTCCAGCTCGTAGTGCGTCTGCAAGTCCATCCACCAACCGGGGCGCGTGCCGAAATAACGCGAGAGGCGCAAGGCAGTGTCGACAGTAACGGCACGCTGGCCGCGCACGATCTGGCTTATGCGCATGGGCGCGACATCAAGGGCTTTGGCGAGGGCGTATTGGCTCAAGCCCAGCGGTCCCATGAAGTCGTGGAACAGGATTTCGCCGGGATGCACCGGAGCAAGCTTCTTGGTCTTCATAAGTTCAATGATAATCCACAATTTCGACCGCGTGGGCGTCTTCCCCGTGCCAGCGGAAGCAAATGCGCCATTGGTCGTTGACGCGGATGCTGTGCTGTCCGGCGCGATTGCCTTTCAAGGCTTCCAAGCGGTTGCCTGGCGGCAGAGACAAGTCACGCAGGTCGCGCGAGCGACCAAGCTGCGTGAGCTTCCGCAAGGCTACGCGCTCAATCTGCGGCGGCAGGCCGTGGTCACCCCGCCGCTGCCACAACCGCTCTGTCTTCCGGCAAGCGAAGTTGGCAATCACCGTGTCAATTTATCGTTTCACGATAACATGTCAAGCTGGTCTTGTGCGCGCCTTCACAAGCAGTCTGTTCACCCGCCACCCGCGGCCATTTCGCCCATATCGATAGGGCTTTCCCATCGCCGCCGAGGCTCTGGAACGAGCTTTAGCTTTAGACATGATCATCGCCTCGCGCGTGCTCTTACTCAGCCGCTTGGGCAAGGAACACCCTGAACTACCGGCCGAGTTAGCTTACAGTGCGGAGGAATTGGCGGTGTTGGCGGTCAAAAGAAAAGAGACTGGCAAGTATCCCGGCACGGAGAGTCTGACCATGCTGCAGGCCAATGTGCTGACGGCGATGATGGTGGGATTTTGGGGGCGCGAGTGTGATGGTCATCCGGCTGTCGCTGACAAAAAGGACGCTGGGGTAAGCAACGGGCCGAACGCTTTGCTGATTGTTTTGCTGCAAATTTTCTCATGCCCCGGAGTGGCGTGAACCGCCGCCTGTCGGAAGTCGAGATGTCCCGCAGAGATCGGATCACCATCGCAGACCTAGTTACATTGGCGGACTATTTTGGTGTTTCCGTCCAGGCCATGTGCTTACGCCTTGAAATGTTGAAACGCATTCAGGGTGGCAGTTGGGATCGTCTAAAGGCCGGCGACTTCAAACCGGACAAAGCTCGTCAAGCGCTGGGTTTGCTGCGTTCGGACAAGCGCCATGCGGAATGGCCTGCCAGGTATCTGCTGCTGGCCAAGGCAGCGTTTGAAAAGGGCGATCTTTCGGAGAATCAATTGGCGAAGAAATTCCGCACCGACATCGTAAGTTCTCGCGAAATCATGGAGGAACTGGACAGCCTTGTGGTTTCGGAAGAGGGGGAAGAATTTTCAATCATTCCGGTGGATTTAGCATCGCCGGTTTCGGCAAGCTGACATCAGCCGCATGGCTTCCATTGTCATCCAAGACGCGTGTGTTCTGATTAACCTGCTCGCGAGCGGGCGGTTTGAAGAAATTGCCAGCGGATGCGGCCTGAGTTTCGCCATCGCATCCGTTGTTTCCCGAGAATCAATGTATTTGCATAACGTTGACTCGGGTGAACGGGAAACGATCGACATCAAACCGCTCATCGAAAAAGGAATTCTGGAGACACTCACTTAAGCGATGGGAGACCTTGACCCGTTTCCTCTCGGTCCCAGGCGCGCCCTTGGACAACAACA
>JBAXTC010000829.1:0-3318 GCA_037130375.1 Verrucomicrobiota bacterium
TGAGGGACAGGCTGATTGCCGGCGTCTTGAAGGCGGTGGAGCATACGATTTTGATGGCAACGCCACCCGATTTGCCGGCCAACTCGCTCGTGAAGGGCCAGTCCGGGTCCATGCCCGCCCGCAATTCGTTTGCCATCCGCTCCAGGTGGACCTGAATTTCGGCGCTATGGTCGAGCAGCCATCCGCGGACCGCTTCGGGATCGTCCGGAAGGCGTTGTCCCCGGCAACGCACATCCCGAACCATTCCAAGGCGGAATCTTGCAGTCCGCCGCCCGGCTTGAATTGCTCCAGGACGCGCTCGCCATCCAACTCCACACCCGTGCGAACGCCGCCGTCCTTTCGCTTTTGATGGTAGAAGGTCAAACTTTTCATGCGCCGATATTTGCAGTTGCCTCCCAAACATACTTGGGTGGTAAAGGAAAGGCAACCACGGGATGCATAACGAAGCGCTATTTGACCATCCTCACCCAGGCAGGAAGAACGCAATGATAAACCGGCACCAGCCAGCCGCCGTTGGCGAGCCGAACCGGCCGGTTTCTGACCAGTTCGCTGACGTTGAAGAACGGGCTGAGTGTTAATCGGCGACTCGGCGTCCAGAAAAGCCCTCCGTCGATCGAGGTGCTGGGTTGCGAAGAAGATTGCCACATCCTTGGCGCCTTCGCGCGAGCCGGCATACCAGACCGCAGCCAACCGTCCGTCGGCCACCTCGCAAATCGACGCTACATGGGACATCGGCAATGGAGATTCCGGATCGATTAATTCCTCACTGAAAGCCGGAAGGGAGACAAGCGGCACAATTTGAGAAGGCATTGCACATTTTGTGCGCCCCGCAGTGCGCGGATGATGAGTGACCGGCATTTCTTTCACGATGGCTCCGGCGCCGTGGGCCAGCATGGGCATGAACCGGGAATTCCGGGCCGTGGTGGCCTTCTACCAGGTGAATCAGTTCGTGCAGGATGATGTAGTCCACCCGCCGGACAGGGAGTTGAAGGACTTTCCAGTTGAAAAAGAGCACGCTGTTCTTGCCGCAGGAGCCCCAGCGGAATCCTAGATCGCGCACCTCAACCTTTGTGGGTGTGGTTCCGACGCGGGCGGCCAGTGTTGCGACCCTGCGGCGGAGCCATTCGGTTCCGGTGTCGAGGTACCATCGCCTGAAATGGTGCTCAGCCGGACAGGCGCCGCGGCGGAGGGTGAATCGTGAACCAGATTTCGCTGCGCTGATTAGAGTAGCGCAGGACCTGCTTGATGGCCTCCTGGAGGGGGTTCTCGATGCCAGGACTTTTGAATTCCGCCACGGAAAGGGGGATGCCGTTGATGAAAAGGACCGCGTCTGGGATGACGTGGCCCCGCCCGCTGGTAAGTTCCACCTTGAATTGGTTGATGACCAGGAAATCGTTGTTCTCTGGATGATCGAGATCGAAGTCGAAATAGCGGATGGGCTGCGGCCGACCCTGTTCCCAATCCGGCAGGCCCTCCCCGACCGTGCCCTTGAGCAGGAGGGCGGTGGCGGACTGGTTGATTTCCATCCGACTTTACCTGTTGCCCACAGTTTCCTTGAAGAATCCTCGCAATCAGACCGTCCTCGCTTGCGCTATTCGCAACAACGACCACAATATGTTGTGTGTTTGGCAGCAAATCCATAATAAACATACAATTCAGCTTTGCTTAAGCGTTGGGTTATCCAGGGCGTTCCTGACCATGTTTGCCCACTGCTCAGCCATTGTCGCCACTCTCACGGCCACCACCGCCTGACCCACCTCGGTGCTATTCAGTGTGTTGCCCTCAATGCGAGTGGAATTGCGCGTGGCGCGCTGCCGGGCCGCCTGGCGCAACCAGAGCACGCGATCCGGCGGCAGGGGCACCACGTTCACCACGGCTGGCCCAATCTTGCCGGTAATCACTTCGGCTGTGCCCGCCAGTCTGAACTCGAAGGTCCGCCGCTTGGGCAAAGCGCCCTGAAACACCCCGCTAAAGGGCTGCGGCTCCTCGTGAAGGTTATCCTGCCCAAACCGAGTCTCGACCGGATGCTTGGCCAGCGCTCGATTGATAATCTCGAGACGCACCTGAAGGCTTCGCAAGTCAATAACATCCTCTGCCGGAGTGTCCGCAATCATTCGCTCCAGCGCAGCCCGTTCCGAAAAAAGACTGTGTTGCTCAACGCGGTTCATGGTGTGCCCTTCCGCGTTCCAGGGTGCTATGGCTACGGGCGGCATCGGGAAAGTCTATGCTGTAGGCGTAAGCGGGTCTCGTTCGGAATCACGGACGCGGCCGGTGAGCAGGTCGGTCATCAGGCCGGATTTGAGTGCGACGAGCTTGCCCGCCTCCTGCTCCGCAAGGCGAATGGCACGGTCTTTGGCATCTGGATTTGACCATCCTCATCCCGGAGGGATGGCCGAAAATAGCCCAACGTTTGAACGTTGGGTGCGCGGGGCTGGAGGTGCATAAGTCCCGACACGGACGGCTGAACCCCTGCGATCTCGGTCAGTCGTCCTTTCAGGACTTATCGGGCCACGGACGCTGGTTCCCAACGTAGAAACGTTGGGCTATTCTCGTTTGTCCCTCCGGGACAGGGCCTATTGTGGCATATCCCTACGGGACAAAGGCTTGACCAGGTTTCACGGGTATTCGCTGGGATCAAATGCTAGCGGCAATGGACAAGAATGTCCGCTCTCCGACAAATCTAAGATGCGCACGCGCGATTCTTCTAAACCGGTTTTGCCGCAGTTCATCACACGATCAAACTATTTTGTAAGGTTCTCGGCGCTGGCGGGTTTATATGATTGGAACGGATGACGGAAGGGCGTTAGGCAGTCCGTGCGGAGTGCCCCCGTCTGCCATCCGGCCACGCAACCAACTGCACTACTCATGGATGAAGGGAATACACATGAAACTCAGAACACTCGCATCGACGGTCTCGCTGCTCATTGTCGGGCTGGGACTTGAGGGTAATGGATATTCGCTTTCCGAGAATAGTTGGGGGTTGCGTGAGGACAATTCGAAAAAAGGAAACAAAATGAAAAGAACGCGACTGAAACTGCTGCCCACCACTGGCCTGACCGCCTTGGGCTTGAACCTCAGCCCTCAATCCGCTTCCGCTAACACCACCTCCGGCGTGATCGGCTACAATCTAAGGACACTATGAAAACGATATCCAGCGGAGCTGAAACGCTACTTGCGCAAATGTGCGAATACCCCGGATGGGATAGAATGCAGTTGCCCATTCAACAGAAACACCGCAATAGTTTTTGGGTGTGCTACTCAGTCTGGAGAGTGGAAAGTTCATGCGGCGGCCTCCATGCTGGAGATATCTGAAGTGCC
>JBAXTC010000083.1:0-16553 GCA_037130375.1 Verrucomicrobiota bacterium
TCGGAGTGTTAGCGCCGACTCCCGTCGGCGGCTACGATTTCTTGAAACCACCCCGTAACAAACCCGGCAGAAGCCAATTTGTCTGGCGCTTGAGTTTGTTTTCTGCGGTAATCTCCGCCGTCGGCTATGCCAGTCCAATATAAAGATTATTACCAGAGCCTCGGCGTGCCTCGCACCGCGAGCGATACCGAGATCAAGAAGGCCTTTCGCAAGTTGGCGCGTGAGTTCCACCCCGATGTGGCCAAGAACAAGAAACAGGCCGAGGAGAAGTTCAAAGAGATCAACGAGGCCTACGAGGTCCTGGGGGACTCGGTCAAGCGCACAAAGTACAATGAGTTGGGCGCGAATTGGCGTTCGGGTGCGGAATTCCGTCCGCCCGGCGGTTGGGAAAACTTCGCGCAGGAGCGGGCTTCCGGGGGTCGGAGATCACGCGGCCAGGAACAGGAGTTTCACTTCGGCGGCACCGGTTTCAGCGATTTCTTCGAGCAACTGTTTGGCTCAGCAGGCCGGCGGGAGGCGGCTGGGGCTGCGAGCCACGGAAGTTTTCCGGAAGAGAAGTCTGCGCCGGAACGGGGCAACGACATCGAGGGCGACATCCTCGTGAGCTTGGACGAGGTGATGCGCGGTTCGGTTCGCTCTGTTTCTGTGCGGCAGGGGGTTCCCTGCGACCATTGCGGCGGCACCGGCCAGCGAGCGCGGCACGTCTGCACCGCGTGCGGCGGCACCGGCCACGCGGCGAAAACCGAAACCCATCAGGTGAAAATTCCGGCGGGTGTTACCGAGGGCCAACGATTGCGCGTCGCGGGGCGGGGCGAGTCCGGAGCGGGCGGCGGAGCAGCCGGAGACCTTTATTTGCGCGTGCGACTGGCCAAACACCCGGACTTTGATGTGCAAGATCACAATCTGATCTACGAAGCCGCGATCGCGCCGTGGGAAGCTGTCCTGGGAGCGAACATTTCCGTTCCAACTCTCAACGGTCAAGTGAACATAAAGATTCCCCCTGGCACACAGAACGGTCAGAAGTTGCGTGTGCGCGGCCGCGGATTGCCTCATCGCGGCGGTGAGGATGGTGATTTGATCGTCGAGACCCGCATCGAGGTTCCGAATCGCGTCACAGATTCCGAACGGAAGCTCTGGGAGCAACTCGCACGCGAGTCGCACTTCACCCCTCGAGAGTAGCGCACTTTCAACAATTCGGAGACCGAAGCTCTGCTTGCAGCACGATCTGCGCGACGATTCTCAGGCCCACAACCTTCTCTGCCGAACCACCGTTCGCAGCGAGCGTGTCCGCCACAAACCAGGGGTTAGCAGCACAATTCAAGTCTCGGTTCCTTACCAATTAGTTGTGCTTCGACAGCACGTATGCCCTGTATATTGTGGTTTTTTGGCTTTACACGGCAGGGCAGGTTTGGTTCCAATGATGAAGAGCATGTATCTGAAGAATTTAACTGTCTTAGGCTTCAAATCCTTTGCGGACAAGACGTCGCTGAATTTTCAGCCCGGGGTCACGGCTATTGTCGGCCCCAATGGGTGTGGCAAGTCGAATGTGTCGGACGCTATACGTTGGGTGCTGGGCGAGCAATCGGCCAAGGCCTTGCGTGGCGGCGAGATGGCTGATGTTATCTTTAACGGTACCGATGGTCGAAAACCCCTCGGAATGGCCGAAGTTTCCCTCACAATCGGCGGAGTTGACCAGGAAAACCTCAGTGCGGCTGGCGTCCAGATGGCTTACAACGAGGTCACGGTGACGCGCCGGGTTTTTCGCGATGGCGGCAGCGAGTATTTTATCAATAAGACCGGCTGTCGGCTCAAGGACATCCAGCAACTGTTCATGGGCACCGGCGTGGGCCGCACCAGCTACAGCATCATGGCTCAGGGCAACATCACCCAAATCCTTTCCAGCAAACCGGAAGACCGCCGGATGATTTTCGAGGAGGCCGCGGGTATCACCAAATACAAAGCCCAGAAGAAAGAGGCCCTGCGCAAGCTGGAATACACGGAGCAGAATCTGCTCCGCGTTGCGGATCTCGTGCGGGAGGTGAAGCGCCAGATCGGCTCGCTCCAACGTCAGGCCGGGAAAGCGAGGCGCTACAAACAGCTTTCCGCCGATCTCCAGCATCTCGATACCCAGCTTGCCCGCCATCAGTTCGACCAGTTGCAAACCGAGATTGCCGAGCGGCATATCACCGCTGAGAATCTACGAAATGAAATTGAATCCAGCTCCGCTGGCATGTTACGTTGCGAGGACGAAATCGCCCAGCTTCGCCAGCGCCTCTCAGACCTGGAACATCAGATCGGCGCGAGGCAGCAGCGCGGGCTCGAGCTGAAGGGCGAGATGGATCGTCACGACAGCCGCATTCACTTTAACGACGAGCGCCTGCGCGAGTTCGCAGCCCAGAACACCAAAGCCATGGCGGACCTTACCCAGGCCGAGGAGCGACGCCGCGCAGCGGAGCAGGAGGTCGGCGCGGTGACCGAGCGGTTGGTGGCGGCCCAGGCTGCCCTCGATCAGCATCGCCAGACACTGGCGGGCAGGCAGGAAGCCCTCCGCAAAGTCGAGGAGGAACTCCGCCAGCAGCAAGATGACCTGCGCCAGGCCCAGACCGAGGCGTTCGCCGCTGCGCAAAACCTCACCCGCGTGCGCAACGAAATCACCGCCCTCGATCTGCAAAAGCAGGGCAACGCCATCCGGCTCGAAAAGCTCTCGGCTGAAAAGATTCAGCTCGAGGAAGAGCGGACCCGTTTGGAAACCCGGCTGCAGGAGTTCGTGGCCAATGTGGCAGCCGAGAAGCTTAATGCCCAGACCCAGCGCGGCACGGTGGAAGAACGGCAAAAACGATTGCGCGAAATCCAGGAGGAATTAGCCCGCACGGGCCACACCCAGGACAAGGCGTTGCAGCAGCAGGCGGAGGCGCGCTCGCGTTTCAACGTGCTCGAGCAGTTGCAGGCCGACCACGAAGGCTTTGGCGCGGGGGCGCTGGCGGCGCTTAAGCAGTCGGCAGACGTGCTCGGGTCGCTGGCCGATAAAATCCGGGTTGCCGACCCCTACGTCACCGCCATCGAAACGGCCCTCGGGCATCACCTCCAACTCGTGTTGACGGAGCAACCCGAGTCCGCCCGCCAAATCCTGACCGACCTGAACACCCAGAAGAAAGGCCGCGCCAGCATTGCCCCGATGGCTTTCATCAGAAACGGTGGCAGCGACGCAATCTCCACCGAGGGCAACGGCATCCCCCCGTCACCCGTTGCCAATCCAGGCGCTCCCATCTCCGCCCCCGAACTGAACGGCGTGCCACTCGACGCGTTGGCCGTCATCCAGAGCGAAACTCCCATCCAGCCCTTGCTCGAGCGCCTGCTGGGTACGACCCGAATCGTGCGCGACCTCACCGCCGCCACCGCTGCCTGGCATGAAAGCAACCACACGTTCCATTACGTCACCCTCACGGGCGAGATGCTGAGCTGCCAGGGCATCTACACCGGCGGCTGCGGCAATGGCGACGGCAAAGCGCCTGCTTCGATCCTCGGACGAAAGAACCAGATTGCAGGCCTGCATGACACCCTGCTCAAGTTGCAGGAACAAGTGGCCGAGATCAGCCGCACCAAAGGCGCCCTGCAAAGCGAGCAAACCGAGCTTCAGGCCGGCCTCCAACAGGCGCAAACAGAACTCCGCGCCCAGGAAGTGGCCATCGCCACCCATGAAGGCGAATTCAACGCCTTGCAGAATTCCTCGCGCCTGCTTCACCAGAAAATCGACACCGTCGTCTATGAGGTTCAAAGCCTGGCGGCGCAGGAACAGGAAGGGCTGCAAAAGCGCGCCGAGATGTCGGGTAGAGCGGATGCGTGCGAGGCGCTCGAACGGGCGCGCCAGGCGCAGGTTGGAGAATTGACCGTGCAAATGGAGGGGTCGCGCCAGCAGCGCGACGCCGCAAATGGGGGTCTGACCGAAAGCCGGGTGGCGCTGGCCACCGAGGAGCAGATGCGCGCATCCTTCCAGCAGCAGAAACAATCCCTCGACCAGCGCATCCGCGAGCTGACGCAGATTATTGAGCAGCGGCGCGCGGAGCTGGCGTCCTTCGTTGGCCGCAAGGAACGGGCGGAATCCGAAATCCAGGAGTCTCGCGGCCTGATTGAAAAGCTGCACCACGACCGCGAGCAGGTGAATGCGCAGTCGGCCGAACTGTTGGCCCAGAAACAAACCCAGGACCAGGACATCACCGCCCGGGAAGAGGCGTTGCGCGACCAGCGCCGGGTCTTAACGGAGCTGCAAGGGCGGCGGGGCACCGTCGAAGTCGAGTTGGCGCAGAAAGAAATGACCGTTCAGAACCTGCGCGAACGGGTCCAGCAGAAGTATCATGTCAAGCTGGATGACATTCGCAGCGAGTGCATCACCATCACCTACGCCGATGATGGCCCGGCCAGGGTCCACGTGATGACACCCGACGAAATGGCGGCTGCCGGCGGCGCCACGGATTGGAAGGCCGTCGCGCAGCAGGTCGAGACGTTGCAGGCGCGCATCGACGAGATGGGCCCGGTCAACCTCGTTGCGATTGAGGAGTACGAAGAGACCGAGCAACGCTACCAATTCCTAAGCAAACAGCACGACGACCTGGTCCAGGCCAAAGCGCAACTGCTCGAAGTCATCAACCGCATCAACGTCCAGACCCGCGACATGTTCAAGGAGACCTTCGAGAAGATCCGCGATTGCTTCCGCGAGATGTTCACCGAGGTTTTCGGCGGCGGCAAAGCCGACCTGGTGCTCATGGACGAGAACGATCTCCTGGAGAGCGGCATCGACATCGTCGCCCGTCCGCCGGGCAAGCAATTGCAGACCATCTCGCTCCTGTCCGGCGGCGAACAAACCATGACGGCTGTGGCGCTGCTGTTCTCGATTTACCAGGTCAAGCCCAGTCCCTTCTGTGTGCTGGACGAGTTGGACGCCCCGCTCGATGAATCCAACATCAACCGCTTCATCCGCGTGTTGCAGCGGTTCCTGGTGCGCTCACAGTTCATCATCATCACACACAACAAACGCACCATCGGCATGGCGGACATCCTCTACGGCGTCACCATGCAGGAGCACGGCATCAGCAAGATCGTCAGTGTCAAATTCCACAAGACCAACGAGGCCGTCACCGATCATCAGGCGGCTTCGCTCGAAACGCCCACCTCCGTGACATCCGTCGATTCGGAGGAAGACGCCCCGCACAAGCGCGACGAGACCCTCGAAATCGTGATGGCCAAATAGGCGCGGTTAGCGGCGCATCTGTATGATGCGAGAACCGTGAACGGCATAGAACGGAACAGTTGCCCTGTTCAAAGCCCAGGGTTCCTGTTACCTTCGCTTGCGTCAGAGCCTTAAAAGGGTGTAGATTATGAGCGATGAAACTGAGATTCGACCTGGCGGAGAAGCTGACGCCGGAGATGCTCATGGAGAGCGTGCTGGCCAACAATCACCGTTACAAGGCCGAGCCGCTTTTATCAAAAACTGGGACTGGCAGCTTGTCACCGGCCTCAACCGAGGATCGTGCGAACGAAGAAAAGCTCAGTTTGGAAATAGCTCGGAAGCTCACGACCGAGTCCGCGATTACTGGGAAAGCACCCACGTCCAAACCCTGACGCTTGGGGAAACACTTGATTTTCTGTTTCGGTGTCGCCGCGAAGCCCCCTTCCTTTTCTTCAACGGCAACACCTTTGGTGAAATTGCCCGGCGCATCGTGGATGCGGTGTTCCTCGAATTTCCTCTAGCCCGACGACGCGAAGCCGCGTCATTGGCTGCACATTACGTCGCCGGCTGCGGCTCCTCGTGAAGGTTATCCTGCCCAAGCCGTGCCAAGCTCCGTTGCACCTCGCCGACATCACTGAAACCGAACGCCTGGCTTGCGCGACTGGGCTTTCTTCCGCCATCGGCAACTCTTGTTCGCGGTGTTCTTCCAACTCAAACCCAAACGAGCCTAACGCGGTAATGGTGATCAAGAGCTGGCACTCGGCGCCGACGGCTGGCCCTTTCCCATTCCCCTCGTGAAACAGGACGGACAATGGCTCTTCGATACCGACCCGGGCAAAGAAGAGATTCTCAACCGGCGCATTGGAGCCAACGAGTTGGGCGCCCTCCAGGTCTGCCGCGCTTACGTGCAGGCCCATCGCGAGTATGCCAGCGTGGATCGCAACGCCGATGAAGTGCTCGACTACGCCCAGCACCTGCGCAGCACCCCTGGCACCCACGACGGCCTCTACTGGTCCATGCGAACGGGCGATGAACTCAGCCCTTTAGGCCCGCTAGTCGCGCAGGCTCGGGTCGAAGGCTATCGGCAACAGACCAAGATCCTGACTGACGAGCAATCGCCCTGCCATGGTTACTATTTCAAAATCCTGACCCAACAGGGCAAACACGCGCCCGGCGGCAAGTACAACTACATCATCAACGGGCACATGATCGCGGGCTTCGCGGTGCCGCGTCACTAAACCGTAAGCCCAAACACGAGGTAGTCCTTTGCTTTATCGGCCAGGGCATCCTTGCGCTTCTGCCAATCGGGCATTGCCCGGCCCAAAGCCTGCCAAAAACCAGGCCCATGATGACCCTCAACCAAGTGAACAAGTTCGTGCATGATGATGTAGTCCACGAGCCGAACGGGTAGTTGAAGGACTTTCCAGTTAAAAAAAACAACGCCGCTCTTGCCACACGAGCCCCAGCGGAATCCCAGGTCGCGAACTTCAATCCGTTCCGGCTTGCGGGTGGTATGCTGTGATAACCGTTCAGCACGGCGGCGAAGCCACTCCGTGCCTGCTTCCAGATACCAGCGCCGAAAATGTTGCTCAGCCAGGCGGGCATCGCGTCGAAGGATGAACCGTGTGCCATCGAATTGGAGCGGAAGCTCCTGCTTCGACACAACCTTGAGACCAAAACGACGCCCCAAGTAACAGAATGCCTCGCCAGAAACATATTCCGGGGCTCGCGTCTTGGGTGCGACTTCTTCTTTCAGGGCGAGCTTGCGATGCACCCAGAGCAGTCTCTTGTTGATCCAGCGACTGATTTCTTCAACCGAAGTCTCCGATGGAATATGGGCAACCAGCTCACCGGCACGGTCCACGGTTAGGCCAAGCGTCTTCCGGCGGTCGCTGCGACGCACCTCGAAGCCCAGGCCGCCGAGTTGAAGCGTCTCGGTCATGAGCGAGTCAGGGATTCATGGTTCTCTTTGGCCAGCACGACGAGACGTTGCGCCAGATCGCGTTCACCGCCAGGACGGCAAATCCCGGCGCGGTCGAGGTCACGGACCAGTGTCTTGGTCAGTAGCTCGCGCATATCGTCGTTTTTCCAGAAGCCCACCTTGCGAACTTCCTGGCGGATGCGTTCGACCATGTCCAAGGTTGTCTTTATCGCCTCTTCACGCTGCTTGGCATTGAGTTCCCGTCCTTTGCCGCATTCTTCCAGAACGAGGCGGACGAACGGCACTTGCACCTTGGCATCGAGGCTCGGGAAATCATTCCGATCGCCCCGGCGCAGCTCATCAATGAAGTTCTTCAGCTCCCGCTCCAACGCGTTCCAATCGTCTTTGAACCGCTGGAGAATCTCCTCCAGCCGCTCGCTCATCTTCCGGGCAAAGGCCGGGTTCTGGTTCGAGAAGCCGATGATGTGGTAGCGGGCGGCGTGTTGCATCTGCGCCGCACGGGCCCGGCTGCTGGGCTGGGCTTGCAGCACCTTCTCAAACTCCGCGTCCGTAATGGCCGTGGGCGGAATCTTTGGGTCAACGCCGCGAGCGGAGATGTGCGCATTGATGAGCGCCTTCACCTTCTCCGCCACGCCGAAAAGGTTGAGCGCGGGGTCGCGATACAGGTTGGCGGCCACCTTGTTGATGAAGCCAAGCAGCTTGGCGTCGCGGAACACATCGCCCGGCACTTCCGGCCGGTGCTCCAGCAGGCCCAGGATTTCGTAGAACATCCGAAGCTTGTTGATGAAATCGGCGCGAATCTTCAGGTCTTCAAGTAACTGCACGCACACATCCACCTGGCCTTGCAAATCGGTGACGCCTCGGCCGGTGAACACCGCGACGGCCCGCGCCCGCCGGTCGAGCAACTTCGGCAACTCGGCGGTGATGTCGATCAACGAGCCCTCGGTATCCTCGCCATCGTAATCAGTGAGTGCCTCGTTCAGGTGGCGGGCCACGCCGATGTAGTCCACCACGTAACCGCACTTCTTCGGGCCGCAGGTCCGATTCACCCGGGCGATGGCTTGCAACAAATCATGCGCGACGATCTTGCGGTCGAGGTAAAGCACCTGCTCCACGGGCGCATCAAATCCCGTCAGCAGCATGTTCATCACGATGAGGATCGAGAGCGGATCGGTCTTCTCGGTCTTGGCCGGGGCAAACTTGCGTTTGAACCGTTTGATAAACTCTTCCTGCCTCTCCTTGTCCGCCCACTCCCACCACGACTCGGGGTCGTTGTGGTTGCCGGAAAAAACGGCCGCGATCTCCAGCGCGCGCAGCTTGGGCAATTGCGGGTGGATTTGCACGAGGAAGCGGGTCTTCGCATCGAGCTTTTCCATTTCTCCATCGGGCAACGCCAGCGTGGTGGCGAGCACAGCTTCCAGCTCCGCCACCAGTTCGTTCCGCACCTGCGCCAGCTTGTCGAGATAGGTCATGACCGCTTGACGGCTCGTAGCCACGACCTGCGCTTTGAACCCCTCGGGCAACACGGCGCCGGCGTAATGCCGGATCATGTCCCGGGCCTTTTGCTCGATGAGCATGGGCGCTTCCATCACGTCACCCTCGGTCGCATACTTGGCCTTAATAACTGCGAGCTCGTCGGGCGTGTAATCGCGGAACATGTCCTCGAACACCGCGTCGAGGCTGGGCGCGTCCTTCACGATGCCGTCCGCCGTCCGGCCTTCGTAGAGAATCGGAACGGTGGCGCCGTCCAGCTCCGCGTCCTGGAGAATGTATTTATCGATGAAGTCACCGAAGATGTCGCGGGTCTCGGTCTTCTCGTGGCTGAGGATGGGCGTGCCGGTGAAGCCGATGATGGCCGCGTTGGGCAGCGCCTTGCGCAGGTTGCGGTGAAGCGTGCGCGTGTGCGAACGGTGCGCCTCGTCCACCAGCACGAGGATTTCCTCCGATTCGTTCAGCACCGGGAACTCTTCGAAACGGATGTTCTCCTCGAAGGTAACTTGTTTCTCCACCACGGCCTCGTGCCTGCCAGGCTTCTTTTCCCTGCGGACAATCGTCATCGTCACCTTGTCGGCCGGCTGCCTCCCCGGCTGCGGCAACACTTCCAATCCATTGCCCTCCGCCTTGCCGCCCACGGGCTGATACTTTTGCAGCATCGCCATGATGATGTCCGGCGTGCGCTCGCTCAGGAGCCGCTGGGTCAAGGCCGTCGGCGACTCGCGCGATTTGAGATCTTCGTCTGTCGGGCGTACCGCTTCGCCGCTCAATTGGGCTGTCGCGCCAAGTTGGTCCTGCAAATCCGTGCGGTCAGTCACCACTACCACCTTGAAGCGATTCAGCCGCCGCGTCATTCGCATCTTGCGGACAAGAAAGACCATGGTGAGGCTCTTGCCCGACCCTTGGGTGTTCCAGACGATGCCGCCGCGCTCGTCGCGCGCCGCACCCTGATTCTTCGTGCGGCCCTCGTGGAGCTTGAAGACTGTCTTGTGAACCGCCCGAAATTGCTGATAGCGCGCCACCACCTTGCGCGTCTTGCCGTCCACCTGCTGGAACACCGTGAAATTGCGGATCAGGTCGAGCAGATGCGCCGGGCGCAACATGCCGGCGGCGAGAATCTGCTGGCTTTGGAGCGTCGCGCCCAAGTCGCGCAAGGCGGCGGGCCGCTGCTCTGGTTTGCGGAAGAAGAGGGGGGTGCCGGCACGGTCGCCCTGTTCCGCGCCGAGTGTGGCCAACTCCTGCGCGGCTTCGGTCTCGTCGGCGGAACGAGGCAGCACCCCCAGCTCCTCCGCCACCGTGCTCAAGGGCACGGGACTCGTATCCGCCCATTCCAGGTACGCCTCCGGCGGTGCGCCGACGGTGGCCATCCGCGCCTCGAAGAAGTTGCTGGCGATGAGCAACTGGTTGGTGTGAAAGAGCCGCTCGACGCCCTCGTTCTCGGTGTAGAGCGTGGGGAACAGTTCCTTGCGCTGGTTTGTGTAGCGGAGGAGCTGGTTGATGGCCTCGTGCAATGGGTTTTCGACGCCGGGACTCTTGAACTCCGCCACCGTCACCGGGATGCCATTCACGAACAGCACGGCGTCCGGGATGACATGTCCGCGCCCGCTGGTCAGCTCCACCTTGAACTGGTTGATGACCAGAAAGTCATTGTTCGCCGGGTTCTCGATATCGAAATCAATGTAGCGGATGGGCTGAGGGCGGCCCTGGTCCCAATCCGGCAAACCCTCCGCCACCGTACCCTTGAGCAGCAGATCCGTGGCGGACTGATTCACTTCCATCAACTGATGCCCGGCGGCTTGCTCCAAGTCGCGGATGGCGCGGGCGATGCGCGCCTCATCAAGCCACGGCTGGCCGTCGCGCAGGTTCAGCTTGCGGAGCGCCGCCGCGAGCCGCCCTTTGAGCAACACCTCGTGGAAGTTGGCGCGCTCGGTGAAGTCCGGCACGTCCTTGTCGCCCTCGATCCACTGCCAGCCCATCGCCTTGAGCTGTTCGCAGAACTGCTTTTCGACCAGATCGTATCCCCACTCGATTTTGCTCATAGGCCAGGCTGAACAAAGCGACTGCCCCCGCATTCGGGACAACCGGTTCTAAATCGGACAATCCGTTCCGAAATACTCCACAAACACCTTGCGGAGTTTCTCTTTCGGCATGGGTAGGTCTTTTTCGTAGTCCCAGTATTCTATAATCTCCACCACCTTGTCCATATTGATGCGCGCGGCGGTCAGCATCACCCACAAGAGCTTGATGGTGCTCCAACACTCAACGTGGAGTTCATACCGTTTCAACTGCCGATCTTGCCGGTATTCCGTCCCGCCTACCCACTCGAACTTGTGGCGCAGCCGCGTGCTCGTGCGATACTCGTCGTCCAGTTCAGCCAGGACATGAAGTGAGTAGGCGGGCGACGCGCCGAAGCACTGTTGCAGCAGCGGGCGGACGGATTGCGCCAGCCGAAAATACGCGTTGCTGTCGAGAACAACGTCCTGCGGCGGCTCATTCATTGGCCGAGTTCCCCGGCCAGACCTTTCGCGTCGGCCAGGGAAACCCCGAGAACGCGGTGAATGAAAGCCTCCGCCCCTTGCTCGAGCTCGCAGAATTCCGCCAGAGACTCGAAAAACGGGCTGCCGAATGCCGAGCGGGCCACCGCTACATACGCCTTCGGTTCCGGCGGCAGTTGCTTGAACACGACCTGTGAGACGGTCCTGCAACCTTTCACGAAGTTCATCACGGCCCCCATGAACTTGCCCACCTCGCCAAGGTCCGTGGCCGGCAACTGGCGCGCTTCCTCGTATGCTTCCAAGGCCAGGCGAACCGTGTAGGGCGAGATGACATGCTTCTGCGCTTCCTGGCGAATCCGTCCGACTCTGGCCCCGATGCCGTTGGCCGTCTGGAGTTCCTGCCGAAGTTTGGCGGCGTGCGCCTCGGGGAAGAGCAGCGATTGAGCGAAGCTATCGGCGAAATCCTCCCCCTCCTCATTCACAAGTTCGGGGGCCAACGAATGGCCCAACTCATGCGCCATCCAGAACTTGAAGTCCACAATACTGCTATCGAGGTTCAAGAAAACCCACGTTGTCTGCGAGTCGGGCAGGAAGACGTTCAGCGCATTGCCATGATGCTGCCGCTCGCCCCACAGGACGGGAATGATGACCGCATGAAGTTGGTTGAACTTGTGGATGAGGTCTTTGAAATCAATGACCTCTTTCTTCTCCAGCCCCATCTCCTTGCGAATCTGGGCGGCCACCGCCTGCGCGTAGGCATAATCGTCGGTCGGTTCTTTAAGCGTGGGCGGGCGCGTCAACTCCTGCTTCGGCAGGTACTTCACCAACCGCTTGAGCAATTCGCCTGTTTCGCGGGCGTTGTCGAGATGCTCGTCTTTCGTCTTCCGGTGGGACTTCTTGCGGAACGACACCACCGGGACGGCTGCGGCAGGTGGCAGCGTAACCAATTGCTCGAAGGCCAGCCCCAGCAGCATCCCCATGCGTAGCAGTTTGTCCGGCTGCGGGAACGATTCCCCTGCCAGCCACTTGGAGACAGCTTCGCGGGAAACCTTCAACTTTTCGGCCAGTCCTGACTGGTTGAGGCCGGCCTTGATGAGGGCATCCTGGAGGGCGGAACGGTTGAGAATCTTTTGCAAAGAGCCAAACTGCGCCAAAACGGGGAACTTGTCAACTTTTGTCAACCGACCCGGATTGTCTCCGGCACGCGGACGCGGCCGGTGAGCAGGTCGGTCATCAGGCCGGATTTCAGGGCGACGAGCTTGCTGAGGTAGGTTCTTTCCAAACATATCTCCTGCTCCTGCTCTTGAATCTGCTTTGAAACCAGGAGTTGTTCCTCTGGTTTTGGCAGCGGGATGTTTAGCCCGGCAATCTGCCCCAGATACAACCCGGCTTGAGCTGTCGCGTTGGAAGAGTTCTTAACCAGGCTTTGGAAGTATGAGCCGCGAAGGAAGATTTCGAGGTAATCATTCTCCAAAAGGTCCTTTCTGCCGCGCAGAATGGCAACGCTCCGCTGGAGCGTGAACGGCTCGAAGTTGCTTGGGACTCTTGCGACCTTCCCAATGGTCGCACCGACGACCGCGAGCAACACGTCACCCGGTATGATTTGCCAAGTTCTGTGCATCGCCTCGAAGAACTCCCACGGCACTCGAGTGTCGGCGTCAGTCAATTGGAGTTGGTCGTCAATCATGTTCTGCACGCCGAGCAGGAGCGGGCCAGCCTCAACGCGTTTGGGTGGAATGTGAGCGCCGTCTTTGATGAGCGAGCAAGCGACTGCCAACTTCTCGATATCCCACTCGCGCGGGATGCGGCCGAGGGGGGAGTCTTCGAATTGTTCGGGGTGGGCGATGGGGTCGCGGAGTTGGCCGTGCGGGTCGAGGCCGCGGGTGAGTAGGTCGCGGAGTAGGCCGGCGCGCACCTGCCGCAGCTTCGCAGTTACCGCCTCCGTCTTCGCTATCGCCTCGTCCACCGTGTCCAGCACCGCAGCCATGCGCCATCGCTCCTCCTTCTCAGGGCAGAAAACGCGAACGCGCCGAACGTCGCCTTCATTGACTGCTGGATAACTTGACCCTGTTTCGAGGGCGCGAAGCTGTACGGCAACTGAGTCACTGAAGAGTTGGTGGAAGACAAAACCAGAGTCGCCGGCCAAATCGGGGCGCAAGACCGCGAAACCCGTCGAACCAACCAGCGGAGCGTTTTCTTCCTGACGAATTCTTGCATGCGCTTGCAGCCCCGGCCGGACTGTGCAGAGCAGAACGTCTCCCGAACGCAACCGCCGCCGCGCCCGACTCGGAGCGTCTGCATATTTCCACAGTCGGGTGGTCGACCAGTCAATTCGACCCTTCGTCACCGCCGAGATGTCCAGATAGCGGAACTCCATGTCCATCGGCGTGGCTGTGCCGAGAGTCTCCGGATTGACGCCGCATAGGGAATCGAGAGTTTGCGTGCTCATGCGTAACTCAGTTGCTTGAGGAACTCGCTCAGGCTTGTCTCAATTCCGGTGCGGTCGCCTCGCAGTTGTGCCAGCGTCACCCTATATTTGTCCCACAGTCCCTCGATGAAACGCACCAATTCCTGTCGTTTCTCGGCCACGACGGCATCGAGGCTGGCCTGCACGTCCTGCGCGAAGAGTTCAAGCACGAGCACGCGCTTCTGGTCGTCGTTCATCGCGCCGCAGCGGGACTTGAGTTCGTTCACAAACTCATCGGTCAGCGTGCGGTAACGGGCGCGGGCTTCGGCGAGCTGTTCCTTGGTTTGCTCGTAGGGCACAAGCGCCGCTGCGAGTGTGGCCAGTTCGTCGAGTATGGGCTGGAGTCTGCCCCGGAGCGCGGCAAGGGCTTTGCTCGTAGCGCAGGTATCCAAACCTGCTGTATCGCCGATTTCCAAATCGGCAGACCGTCCACCAGCCGCCCACGCTCTCTTCTTCGCCCGCCCCGCAGGTTGGGAAACCTGCGATACAGCAGACTTGGAAGTCTGCGCTACGGTGCGGGCGGCGGCGCGTTCCAGCTTCGCGAGTTCCTTGAGGGCGTCCTTGTTTTCCGCCTTGAGTTCCCGCATCTGCCGGTCGAGGTCCTTGGCGTAGTTCCAGTTCGCCAGTTCCTCCTCGTCGGCGTCGTCAGGTGCGTTGCTCTGCTCGAAGGCTTCCTTCTCGCCCTTGAGCCGGGCGATGTCGGCCTTGGCGGCGGCGATGCGCTCCAGGTAGTCGGTCATGGTGCGGCGGACGAGCTTGTGGCCAAAGGGGTCGAAGGCCGGGCCGGCGGCTTCGTCGTCCTCCACCGCGTCGGCGATGGCGTCCACCCAGCCGTCCATGACGCCGGGGAATCCGTTTTCGAGCAGGGTCTTGAAGTCGGGCAGCGTGTCCGTCCACCAGGTGGCGATGACGCCCGCAAGCTTGAAGCGGTCGAGGGGGGAAACGGGCGGGACGCCCGTTGAACCCGCAGGCGGGACGCCTGCGCTACTGAGCAGCGCGGCGACGAAGGTGTCGAGATACTCGGTGCGGACGCGGTTCAGGTCGCGGCGCTTCGGCAGGTCGGCCAGCCGCGGCGCGTGTTGCTGCCACCATGCGGCGAGATGTTGGCGCACCGCAGCGAGGCGTGCCTGGACGCCGGGGTCGCTCTCGACCAGCGGGCGGATGGCGGTGCGGTCGGGGAGCCCGGGCGAGAAATCGAGGTAGCTCGTAGCGGCGGACGGCAGTCCGCCGCCATCTTGCTCGGACGCAGAGTTAGCGGCGCTCTGCCGAGACGCCGCTACGACACGAGGACTGAACGCGTGGGCGGGGTTGAAGCCGAGCGCGTCGAACAGCGGGCGTTTGTCCGTCACTTCGGCCACGGGCACACCGCCGAGCAGGTGAGCGCGCACGTCGTGGGGCTCGGGCGGCGGCGAGTTGTCCACGTAACGGCGGATGTTGAGATTGAAATCGTTGGCTTCGCTGCTGATTTCCGCGAGCGGCACGGCGCGGGCGTAGCCGGGGATGTCCTGGTAGCGGTCGAACGTGGAGACGACTTTCTCGACGTGTTCCGGGCGAAGATAGTTTTGCGCACGGCCGGCATGGAATTCGGCGTCGGCGTTGATGAAGAGCACCCGGCCGCGACGGTCGGCGGGCTTGTTCGGGTTCGGCGCGTGGCCGGTGAGGTTCGGGCGCATCACGAGGATGCAGGCCGGGATGCCCGCACCGTAGAACAGGTTTTGCGGCAGTCCGATGACGGCTTCGATGAGGTCCTGTTCGAGGAACTTCTGGCGGATTCCCTTTTCCGCGCCGCCGCGAAAGAGGACGCCGTGGGGCATGACGGTGGCGACCATGCCGCCGGGTTTGCAGACGGCGAGCATGTGCTGGGCGAACATGAGGTCGCCCTTCTTGCCCGAGGTCGGACACCAGCCCCAGCGGAAGCGCTCGGGAAACTCCATGTTGCTGCGCGTGTAGTTCTGGCTGAAGGGCGGATTGGCGATGACGCGGTCGAAGCGGTCCAACTCCCCACCAGTTCGGTGCAACGGATGCAAAAGCGTATCCTCAAGTTGAATGTCCGCACCAGGCACGTTGTGCAAGAGCATGTTGAGCTTACAGAGCGACCACGCGGAGGGGTCGATGACCTGACCGCAGAGGCGGAGGTTGGTGGGGTCGCCGCCGGATTGCTCGATGAACTCGCGGCTGATGATGAGCATGCCGCCCGAGCCGCAGGTGGGATCGTAAACCTCCATGCCAGCGGCGGGCTTGAGGACGCGCACCATGAGGCGGATGACATCACGCGGGGTGTAGAAATCACCGCCCTTTTTGCCCGCCGACTCAGCAAACATGTTGATGAGAAACTCGTAGGCCGCGCCGAGCAGGTCGGAAAACTGGAAGTCTTCGTTGCGCAGTCGATAGCGGCTGAAATGGCGGACCAGATCCTTGCAAGCGTCGTCGGAAAGAATGCGCTTGTTGCCCTGGGTGCGCAGGAACTGGATGTGGTCGAGGACGTGTTCGAGGGATTCGTTGGCTTCGCTCAGCGCGGCGAGGGCTTTGTCCAGCACGCTGCCGTAGGATTCGGTGGCGTCGTTGAGCTTGTCCTGGAGAAACCTCCAGCGCGCGCGTTCGGGAACGAAGAAGCCGTCGTAGTAGTCGGAGTTTTCGCCGTAGGTGGTCGCTGCTTGGTCATGGGCCATTCCCTGTTCAACCTTCCGTCCGATGATGTTCTCGCGCTCGGCGTCGTACACATCGGAGCAGCGTTTCAGGAAAAGCATCCCGAAGATGTAATCCTTGTAGGTGGCCGCATCGAGGCCCTCCTGACGTAGCCGGTCGGCAGCGGCGTAGAGGTGGCGTTCGAGTTTGGCGAGAGAGAGGCGTGGCATGGGTTAGGAGGAGAATCTGAAGCCGGAGTTGGCGCGGAACTGGTCGGCGGCTTCCCAGAGGCGCTTTTCCAGCGTG
>JBAXTC010000830.1:0-3310 GCA_037130375.1 Verrucomicrobiota bacterium
TGACCGGCGCCATTGTTGATATTGCCAGGGAAACGGTGGCCGACCAGGAAAAGGAAAAGAGGCAAGACAAGAAGTAAGCCATCAGGATCTCCAAAGGATTTGGGAATTGATGGCGCCCGATGTAATCTGCTCTCATGCCTGCTGCGCCAGTTGCGCGACCGTCAGAACGCCACGCCCGTCTTGCTCCTCTCCGCACGCGGGGAAGTCAATGAGCGCGTCGAGGGTCTCAATGCCGGGGCGGATGATTACCTGCCTAAACCGTTTGTGATCGCCGAGTTGATCGCCCGCGTCCGCGCGCTGGGCCGGCGGGGCAGCGAATCGAAGCCGCCGTTAGGGTCGCATGTTGGCCTATGTTGTCAATATCCGCCAAGATCACGTGGCACCCGGGAACGCCGTCGCTGGAAAGCCTTCATCGGCACGGGTGCCTATAACCAGGACGTAGCCGCTTGTTTCACGAGTTGGCTCATTACACTGGGCGACTCGCAACGCCTGGACGGCGCTTACACCGACGTCTCTCCGTGCGGCGGCGGGATCTCAGCGGGCTGGAGCGACGCCCGGATCATCTGCCCGTGGACCCTCTGGCGTATGAAATGACGATGGAGGCTGGAAGTCAGCCTTGTCTTCCTGCGCCCTTCCGAAACCTTTCGGGGCTTCGTTTGACGCAGGAGCTGCCGTTCACCCGTTTCTGGCCATTTCCTATCCAGGCGGTCAGAAAACGACAACACTTCGTTGTGTCGCGAATATGAGTGACAACTACGCTTTGATAATGACGAATTTCCCCTTCTTGCGCGGATTCACCTTGGCGGGCGCCCAAATGTTGATGGAGTCTGGCGAGATCAAGAATTATGGTCCAGGGGAAGTTCTGTTCAGAGAGGGCGACGCCGCGAGGTTCGCGTTGCTGGTCCTTGACGGCAAGTTGGAGGTCTTCGTCGAGCGGGCTGGACGCGACTTGGTTGTCCGGGAGGTGGCGCCCGGAACAGTCATTGGAGAAATTGCCGTGCTATGCCGAAGTTCGCGTTCGGCTTCAGTGCGCGCGGCCCAACAGTCAACGGTCCTTCAGTGGAGCGCAGAAGCCTTCAGCGTATTGCTGCTTCGGCATCCTATCTTTGCCGAGCGGGTGTTGCGAGACGCACTTTCCACCTTGGTTGAGAGCGAAAAAACGTTAATCGCGGAGATCGTACGCGCGCGGGCGGACCGCAACTGATATGAAATCGCTTTTCGCGCGCCCGCCCGTAGTGAGCGCTGCGTAAACCGTGTTCGTCGCGCCACGGGAATCACCCACGACGTAACTAAACAGATCGGCCCCCACAAAATCCTGGTTCGGAATATCGGTGGCAAATTCTCGTGCTGCGTGACCACCAGTGAGAAACCTTGAAGGCCCGCTAACGGAGATGGGAACTCGGAGAGTTGGTTCATGGGTTTGGGATTGAACAGGAGGAAACGGAGATAACGGAGTTCTGGTTGTGCATTGGTTGTGGCATCCGTGCCGTGTTCATTGCATCTTACTTCTTTTCGTTGGCTTACTTTCTCTTCTTGCGAGATTCCCTGCGGCAGCGGCGAGGGCAGCGCCGGGGATCCTCACCGCACGGTCCCAAGGGCGCGTAAGGTCAGCAATTAAGTATCGTTAGCCAACGTCGCGCACAACTGCAGGGTCGCCGTGCTGGAGGCATGGGCCGCCGAGAGTCAAGTTGCGATGCCGGCTGGGTCGCAGACTTTGACTTCGAGATTTCCCGCTTGCTTGAGATAGGGAGGTGCGCCCGACGGGCAGACGAGGTAGTTGTTACCTTTGGGCGATAGTGGTCTTGCCTGAGCGCCGAACGCCGGCGAGCCAGGCGATGGGGACGGCGCGCCAAGTCTCCTGCAACCGGTTTAGCCAAAAAGGTCTTGCGAACATGCAGGCGTATCTTGCTTAAAGTCGGACTATTTGTAAAGTAGCGCTGCCTTTGGAAGGCGGGATAATCATCAACTCTCTCCACCGGCTTCACGGGCAATGCTGCTTCAGGGCAGGTTCCAGAGCTTCCGGAGATCCGCTGCCTCACTGGGGTTTACCAGTCCGCGCCGCTCCAGAAGGCGGATCGCGGCATCCTGGAGCGCAGTTTCGGTGATGGCCGGTTGCGCGAGTAACTCGTCTTGCAGAGTCTGGATGCGTTTCTTGCCGGCCAGATCCAGCACATCCTGGCGACCCAGCACATGCATCAGCGCCCGGGTTACCCCGGCTTCCGCAGGCGGCGACAGTTCGCGCCGCAGGTGGCGTATCCAATCGCTGTCAGGGTGCTGGCGCAACATCCGGTCGAGCAGTGGGTGGAAGCGCTCCGGGTCGGGGCCAAGGATCACGGTCAGGCGCTGGAGATTGGCTTCGCTGGCGGTGAACTCGGGCACGAGGGACAATTCTTCCGACATGGCGACGCGATCGGTTTCGTCGAACGCCGCTTCCAGGTATTTGCCGGCCTCATCCGGAAGTTTGCGCGCCAGCGCCCGGGCCAACCCGATGCGCAGTTGATCGGCTTCAATTGTTTTGTGACGCGGGCGCGCCGCCAGCCAGCGCACCGCCTCACCGGTGTCGCCTTTGGCGAGATCGTGAAGGGCAAAACAGGCTTGCACTTTGTCCACAAACCCGGAATCTCCGGGATCCGTCAACCGCTTCAGCCAATCCGTTTCACGCCGGGTGTCTCCAAGGGTTCGCCACGCCAGGCAGATTTGCGGGCCAAGTTCGATCTGCTGGTCACGGGAAGGTTTTTCCAACAAAACATCCAGCAGTTCGGGCCAGCCCACACTTTCGACTTCTCCGCCACGAGCGATGAAGTCCAGCAAGCCGGAAAGGAGGGCATCCGGCAGGCCGGCGGCAGCCCGCAGCCCTTGCAGCCATGACGCAAGCGAAGCGGAGTCGCCGCGCGCTACTTCGCGCAGAATCTCGTGCCAGGATTCACCGGAAAGTGTTGCCAGTTGCAGGCATTGATCCAGGAAGTTGCTCGCGAAATGTGCCGGCAACGAACGGCCTGCAATTCCGATTGACCTGGCAAGAGCGCCCACCAATTCGCGCGAGTATTCCGTGCGCTGCAGGATGTCAATCAGGTCAATCTCTCGGATGCAGGAGCTAATGGCTGCCGCATCGTTTCGGGCACAGGCCGACTGCAGCAACACGAATGACCTCAGGTCGGGTGCATCCAGCGAAAGCTCCTGGAGGCAGGGCAAATCTAAGACAGGTTTTAACCGAAAAGCTGACATGATGTAGGGGCAACTGGACAAATTCAAGCTCGTCAACTGCGTCAAGTTGGCAGTCGGGCTCAGGTCTGTCAGGGATTCGCAACTG
>JBAXTC010000831.1:0-3309 GCA_037130375.1 Verrucomicrobiota bacterium
CATCACGCATCACGCATCACGCATCACGCATCACGCATCACGCATCACGTATCACACCTCATGCCCCACACCCTCATCACCGGCGGCGCCGGGTTCATCGGTTCACACTTGGTCGAGCGGCTGCTGGCCGACGGCAAGTCAGTGGCTGTAGTGGATGATCTATCCACCGGAAGGTTGGAAAACCTGCACGCGGTTCGTGCGCATCCTCGGTTGCGCGTGGTCGAGTCCAAGATATCGATGTGTTCTGATCTGGCTCGGCTCGTGGCGGAGTCTGAATCAATCTATCACCTGGCCGCCGCGGTCGGCGTCGAGCTGGTAGTCCGCTCACCGATTCACGTCCTTCAAACGAATTTGCACGAAACGGAGGTGCTGTTGGAAGCGGCCGCGGCGCACGGGGTTCCGGTCCTGCTGGCCTCGACTTCCGAAGTATATGGCAAGAGCCAGAAAGAAGCGTTTGACGAGGAAGACGATTTGCTGATTGGCCCGCCACACCAGGCGCGCTGGAGCTACGCTTGCTCGAAGTTGATGGATGAGTTTCTGGCGCTGGCGTACGCCAAGGAACGGTCCCTGCCAATGGTCATCGTCCGATTGTTCAACACCGTCGGTCCGCGGCAGACTGGGCAATACGGCATGGTGCTACCGCGGTTTATTGCTGCGGCCAGGAGCGGGCAACCCCTGAGAGTTTACGGCGACGGCGGGCAGACGCGCTGCTTCTGTTATGTGCGCGACACGGTCGAGTCACTGGTGCGACTGGCGAACTGTGCAGCGGCGCGTGGCCAGGTGTTCAATGTCGGCGGTACGGAGGAAATCAGCATTCGCGAACTGGCTGGCAGAGTGGTTGAGATTCTAGGCTCCCGGTCAGCGATCCAGTTCGTCCCTTACAGCCAGGCCTACGAGCCCGGCTTCGACGACATGCGCCGCCGCAAGCCGATGGTTCAGAAACTGACAGCGGCGATCGGGTTTCATCCGAGCACTGCCCTGCAAACTATCATTGAATTGACTGCGGCGGCAGGCTAGAGCAGCACAGGCAACAAAAAAGGCATCCTTTCGGATGCCTTTGTGTTCAAATGAGTTAAGCGGAAAGCTTCTGCTTACGGGAGCTGAATGCGGTTACATCCCGGACCGCCGGTGCCTGCAGCTTGGACGAAGACACCTGCCGTGCGGCTTGTATCACCCGTATTCGCAACAGCATTTAGGAAGCTCGAACGGCTGAATCCCTGCACGCTACCATCAGAAAGACCGACGTTGCCCTGCTTGGAGTGCGTATTGTCCATCCAACTTGGTGCTGTCGCTGCAGTGGCGGAAGTGACGTTAGTGCCAAGGGAGACAAAGAATCTCGTGCCGGCGGGTGTAGATCCGGGAGCTGTTCCAAACGCAGTGGTCGGCGGATTCGCATTATCTCCAAGATTATGGTCGCCGGTCAGGAACATCTGCGGGCTGGTCTCAGACGCGTCAACACCCATGAAATAACTGCAATTCAGATCGTTGGTGAACGGAATTGAGTTGGCGCTGTTTGCGGCTACTGTGAATGCGAAGGTGCTCGCAACCTGGCGGGCCGAGCTTTCGAATTCTGCTGGGCAAGCCAGGATTTTGGGTGTGCTCAGTTCGTTGGACATCACCTGGAAGAAATCCCATACGCCCCGGGTTGCTGGAGTGGCACCAACTGGTGGGGTCAGGACTCTAAAGCCAACACTCTCAGAGGCACCGCCCGCCGAGCGGGACAGTTGCATGGGGTAGCTGCCGTTGTTATCTATCCCCCAAGTCCGGATGGCCAAACCAACCTGTTTGAGGTTGTTGGTGCAACTGATACGTTGCGCTTTAGCCTTGGCGCGAGCCAGTGCAGGGAGCAACAGAGCCGCCAGGATGGCGATAATAGCGATAACGACTAACAACTCGATAAGAGTGAAAGCCCCATTCTTTTTGCGTAGGTTTTTCATAAAATATACTGCTTTGTTTTTTGTTTTTCTGGCTAACAGACCGCAAACTCTTAACCGAGCCGTCCACGCTGTCAACCTGTTCGACATCTTGCTTAGCAATGACGGTGCCAGCACCATTTTCACCGAAAACCTTAGGAAATCATACACCCTGCTTTCGATACGGGTGAAATTTTAGCGCATTTTGCGTGAAACTCACGCTTCAGCTCCTGGCGATTGCAGGCTCATCACATCGTGTCAGCAGGTCTTGAGGCCAGTGCCTGGCAGCCCCAGTGCAACAGGCGTCTGGTCGTCTCCCAACTCATGCAGGCGTCAGTGATCGAAACGCCGTAGCGGAGTTCGGCGGGGTTTCTCGGAAAGGGCTGATTGCCTTCCTCCAAATTGCTTTCCACCATCGCGCCAATCACCGAACGCGTCCCGGCGACGCGCTGTTCGATGATGCTGCGCCAGACTTCTTCCTGGCGGGCGGGTTGTTTGCCGGAGTTGGCGTGGCTGCAATCGACCACCAGCACGGCGGGCAGACCGGCTTGGGTCAGCTTGGACTCCGTCTCGCGGATGCTGGCGGCATCGTAATTCGGGCACGACCGACCGCCGCGCAGGACGATGTGCCCGTCGGGATTGCCGGTCGTGCGGATGATGCTGGTGACGCCGTCCTGATCGATACCGAGGAAACTGTGGGGCGCGCGCGACGAATGCATCGCATCGACGGCAAGCTGGAGACTGCCGTCGGTGCCGTTCTTGAAGCCGATCGGCATCGACAGACCGCTGGCCATCTCGCGATGGGTCTGTGACTCGATGGTCCGCGCCCCAATCGCCGCCCAGGTGACAAGGTCGTCGATGTATTGGACGATGATGGGGTCGAGGAATTCCGTCGCCGCGGGCAGGCCCATCGCCGTCAGGTCGAGCAGCAATCGGCGGGCTTTCTTCAAACCCGTTTCCATATCATAAGTGCCGTCGAGGTGAGGGTCGTTAATCAGCCCCTTCCAGCCGATGGTCGAGCGCGGCTTCTCGAAATACACGCGCATCACCACCTCCATCTGCCCGGCAACCTCCTGTCGGAGCACGTTGAGTTTCGTGCCGTATTCCAACGCGCCTTTCACATCGTGGATCGAGCAGGGCCCGACAACGACCAGCAGTCGTGGGTTCTTTTGCTGGAGGATGTTGTTGATGCGCTCGCGGCTGGCGACAACCGTCTGGTTGGAGGCCTCGGTCATCGGCAGCTCCGCCTTGATGGCGCGCGGCGTCAGAAGCCGAACGGCTTCTTTAACCCGTAAATCTTGAGTTCGAAGCATTCGAGGCAATATAGAGGGTTAGAGCGCGCGGGAAAAGGCCGATTGCGTGAAACGTTAAACCTGATGCGTTAAACCTGATGCGT
>JBAXTC010000832.1:0-3304 GCA_037130375.1 Verrucomicrobiota bacterium
GTTTTCCTATATTCCGTGGTTAGCGATTTCGGGGCCGGGCGCGTTCAAGGTTCAACGGTTCAAGGTTCAGCGGTTAAATGTCCAAACTCCACCCGCGGACGGGAGTCGGCGCACTCTGGTTCGGGCGGACAGATTAGCGCCGACTCACGTCGGCGGCTACGGTGATGGGGGCGGAGCCGATTCGGAACTTTTTGTCAGCCTGCGTGCTTAAAGGCTACAACCGAGGCGCTCCGCGCGAGGGAAAGCGCCGTCGCCGCTACGCTCTGCCGGGCGCACTCCATAATCTCTGGTTCCCCGTTGATCAGGGCTGGATGTTGATCGTGATTCGGTTTCGTCCACAGGTGCGCTCGTAACTCATACTTGCGGCTAATTCACGGACCAGATGAATGCCCAACCCCCCGGGAGTCCGATGTTCGGCTGCGAGGTTGACCGCCGCCTCCGGCGCCACAACGGGGTTGAATTCATGCCCATCGTCCTCGATGACCAGCAGGAGTGCGGCTGGATGAATCTCGAGTCGCAGCAGTATCTCGTGAAGGGCTGTGTCGTCGTAACCGTATTTGAGGATATTGGTAGCCATTTCTTCGATGGCGAGGTTGGCGACATAAACCGCCCGGGCATCGACACCACGCTTCTCGATGAACCGCACCGCCTCTTCGGTGGCGCGGCTCAGGTCGTGCAGTCGATTATAAAAACGTCTCTCAAAAATGTCGCCCGGCTCGGTGCTCATCAGAACCATAGGCTTTCACGTCCCCGATTCAGTTGTCGAGCTAAAATGCGGCGGGCGGGAATAAGCAAATCCGCCTTGCAGCCTTACGGTTCGCCGTGACATTATGGCTCAAATCGGCGGGTTTGTGGCGGGTTCATTTTATGTATCAAGCGACGGATCGACGAACGAATTTGGCGGCAGGGCCAGGTTCCTGAAACGGTTCATTATGGCCATCTTCAAGCGCGTTTTGCTGTCTTTGGTCCTGTTGATCGCCGGGGCGCTGACTTTGCTGTTGTCCGACCTCCACTCGAGGGAGGGCGCGCGCGAGCGGAAAGGCGCGCAGCCTGCCAGCATTCCGGTGGCCCTGCTCAAGCACTCGTCCAACCGGTTACTGGATGAGGTGGAGTTTGGCGTGTTGGAAGCACTGGCCGCCGCGGGCTATCGTGATGGCGAGCGACTGGCGCTAGATCGGTTTAGCGCCGAGGGCGATCTGCCCACCGCCAATACGATTGCCAGCCGCATGACCGACGGCAGTTTCAAACTGGTCATCACGGTCAGCACCCTTTCGCTGCAATGCGTGGCCAACGCCAACAAGGACGGCCGCGTTATTCATGTCTTTGGCGGAGTGACCGATCCTGCGGGCGCGGGGGTCGGCATCCGTCAAATGAACTCCACCAACAAGCCGCCCTGGCTCGCCGGCATTGGGACGTTCCAGCCGGTGGAACAGATTCTGCGCGAGGCCCAACGGCTCTGGCCCGGCCTCAAAGTCGTCGGCGTGGTTTGGAACCCCGCCGAACGCAACTCCGAAACCTGCACTCTGAAAGCCCGCGAGGTCTGCCAGACGCTTGGCTTGGAGCTGCTCGAAGCCAATGTGGACCAAAGCAAAGACGTGCGGGAAGCCGCCGATTCCCTGGTCGCTCGCGGGGTACAGGCCTTCTGGACGGGCGCGGATGTCACCGTGAACAGCGCAACCGCTGCCCTGTGCGAGGTGGCTCGCAAAGCGAGAATCCCGGTCTTCTCGAACACCAGCGGCCAGGTGGTCGATGGCACGCTGTTCGATCTGGGCGCAAACTATCTCGAAGTTGGTCACTGCGTCGGCAGCATTGCCTCCGGCATCCTCAACGGAGCCAGTCCTTCCGCCCTCGTCATCACCAACTTCATGCCCCAGCGGGTCATGCTGAACAAACAGGCTCTCAAAAACCTGCGTGACCCGTGGCGGTTCAGCAACGACCTCATCGCCCGCGCCGACGTGATCCTGGGCGAGGATGGACGGGTGGAAAAGGAGGCGGCCCATCTCGGAACCACATCTCCGCCAGCGGTGTTGACCATGCAGAATGCAAAATCTCAAGCCACCGCGCCGGCCAAGCGGCCGCTCGGCAGGCGCTGGCAGATTGGGGAGGTCGCCTACGTCGAGTCGGTCATGGTGGAAGAGGCCATGCTTGGGTTGCGCGCCGGGTTGAAGGAAGCGGGGCTCAATGAAGGCGCCGATTTCACGCTGCGGACTCTCAGCGCCCAGGGAGACATGGCCGCCCTGGGGTCGCTTTTCGATTCCGCGAAGGTTGCCGGCACGGATCTTTACGTCGTCTATGGCACGCCGACGCTCCAGACGGCCATCAGGCAAATCCGAGAAGCCCCGGTGGTGTTCACGGTGGTGGCCGACCCCTTTGTGGCGGGGGCAGGCAAGTCCGACCAGGATCATTTGCGGAACATAACCGGCGTATATACCCAAGGCCCTTATCGCGAGATGGTGCAACTGCTGCGAACGCACTTCCCGGCAATTAAACGGATCGGCACCTTGTTCTGTCCGGCCGAAGCCAATTCGGTCGCCAACAAGGATTTGTTTGTCCGCGAGGCCAGCCAATGCGGTCTGATCGTGGAAACGGTTCCGGCCAACAGCGCGAGCGAGTTGTCGGATGCTGCGCTGGCGTTGTGCAGCCGCAGCCTCGACGCCGTGGTTCAGGTGGTGGACAACCTCAGCGCGGCGGGTTTTCCCGCCATCGCCCACGCCGCGGCGCAGGCGCATCTGCCCGTCTTCGCGTGCCAGGGCACCGCCGCCAAACAAGGGGCCGTGGTGGTTCTGGCGCGCGACTACTACGACGCCGGACGCGAGACTGCCCTCAAGGCAGCGAGGGTGATGCGCGGCGAGAGTCCGAACTCGATTCCGTTCTCGCCGCCAACGAAGATGCAAGTGCTCGTCAACCTGAAGCAAGCCCAGGAGAGCCGTTTGACCATTCCCGAAGCACTGTTGCGGGAGGCCATGCCGGTGAGCGAGTCCTCCCCGCGTTGACCATCGCCCGCTTATGGAAATCACCCGCACCGCACGCGCCGAACAATTTGAAATCAAGCTCAAGGGCAGGATGGACGCCACCTGGAGCGACCATGTGGCGCGCGCGCTGAGCGAGTGCATGCAGTCCGGCCAGCACGCCATCGCGGTGGACATGGCGGACGTGGATTACATCAGCTCGGCTGGCATCCGCATCCTGGTGATTTACGCCCGCCAGATCAACCTGATCCAAGGGCGCTTCGGCGTCATTAACGCCTCCAGTATTGTTCAGAAGGTGTTGGAGATGGCCGGACTCGATGCGCTTCTGGTCGTCC
>JBAXTC010000833.1:0-3298 GCA_037130375.1 Verrucomicrobiota bacterium
GCTGGTGATGGCGCACGCAATCCCGCGGCGGCGGGCGCGAACGACGAGACCCTCGTAAAACTTTTCGAGTTCGGCATAGCTCAAAGGCATGACTCTCCTTTACTGCCCCATGCTCACGCCGTCGAGAGCCAAAGTGCTTTGAATAATGGCCAGGCAGGAGGCATGACCTGCGGCGCGGGGAGCTGCCCATACCTTTCAGGCGGGCAGGCGGCGAAATGTTGCAAGGAGGCAAACAGGAGTTAAATGAGTGTCGCGGTGCGAGCAAAAGGAGTTAAATGAGTTGATTGTGCCTAGCTGGGAGGGGATTCTACGGCGTGTGACGGGTTGGAGCATGATGATGCCAATCATGGAGCGCCACTGATGCAAACAAACCATAAAGTAAAATGAAGCAACAACTACTGATGAAGGCCGCGCTGTCCGGCGCGGTGTGTTTTTCGATGTTCGTCGCCACCAGAGCAGTTCCCGCTGCCGATTTGAGCGCAACCGGCCTGCGCTGCGAGTATGCCGAGAACCCACTGGGGGTGGATGTGCCCGCCCCGCGCCTGTTCTGGAAACTGCAGAGCCAGACGCGCGGACAACAGCAGTCGGCTTGGCAAATCCTCGCCGCTTCCTCGGCGGATTTGCTCGGGCACGACAAAGCCAACCTGTGGGACAGCGGCAAGGTCAGGTCGGGTGAGACCATTCATATTCCTTACGCCGGCAAACCGTTGGCGTCGTCGCAACAAGTGTTTTGGAAGGTCCACGCCTGGGACAAGGACGGCAAAGTCTCTGCCTGGAGCCCAACCGCGTCGTGGACGATGGGGCTGTTGAAGGAATCGGATTGGCAGGCCGACTGGGTCGGGGCCGCTGAAACCAACGCTCCAGCCCGGTCACAAACCGTCCTGCTCCGGCGCGAATTTACGGTGAAACCCAAGTTGCGCCGTGCGTTGTTGCACGTTTGCGGCCTTGGCTGCTATGAGGTTTCCCTCAATGGCCGAAAAGCGGGCGATGCCCTGTTTCCCCCCGGGTGGACGAAGTACGACAAGACCTGTTTATACGATGCCTACGATGTGACCGCATTGCTGCGCCCGGGCCGGAACGCGGCCGGATTGCTGCTCGGCAACGGCATGTACAATGTCGTGGGTGGACGTTACAAGAAGTTCACTGGGTCTTTCGGCCCGCTCAAAGCCATCGCTCAACTCCGGCTCGAATACGCCGACGGCTCGACGGAACTGATCGGCTCGGATGCCAACTGGCGGCTCGCGCCCGGCCCCATCACCTTCTCCTGCGTCTATGGCGGCGAGGATTATGACGCGCGCCTCGAACCGGCCGGCTGGAACCAGCCGAACTTCGACGATTCCAAATGGGAGGTGGCGTCGGTGCTCAAAGGCCCCGGCGGAAAACTCAAGGGGCTTTCCTGCGTCGCACCTCCCATCGAGGCGTTCGACGTGTTGAAACCGGTCAGCGTCAAGCCGCTCAAACCCGGCGTGACCGTCTTCGACCTCGGCCAGAACGCCGCGCTCATGCCACGGCTCAAGGTTCATGGAACCGCCGGATCGGTCGTGAAAATGATCCCCGCGGAGTTATTGGGCAATGACGGCGCGGTTACCGGCCTCGGCGCTTATTGGAAATACACCTTGGCGGATGGCGGCAGCCAGAGCTGGTTTCCCAAGTTCTTCTATTACGGCTGCCGCTACATTCAGATCGAGTGCCAGGCACCGACCAACAGCGACCTGCCGGTTGTCGAAACTCTCGAGGGTGTCGTGGTCCATTCCTCCTCGACTCCGGTGGGCGAGTTCGAGTGCTCCAACCCGCTTTTTAATCGTATCCGAACGCTGGTGCGCTGGGCCCAACGAAGCAACATGATGAGCGTCATGACCGATTGTCCGCACCGCGAGAAGCTCGGCTGGCTCGAAGAGGACCATCTCAACGGCCCGTCGCTCCGCTACGAGTTCGATCTGGCGCAATTATTCGCCAAAGTCATGAACGATATGGCCGATTCCCAGCGCCCGAATGGATTGGTGCCTGACATTGCGCCGGAATACGTCCAGTTCAATGGCGGTTTTGTGGACTCGCCCGAGTGGGGCAGCGCCTTTGTCCTCGTTCCGTGGCAACAATACGAGTTCACCGGCGACCTGGAACTGCTGCGCCGGCATTACGACGGCCTGAAACGGTACGTCGCCTATCTCGGCAGCCGAGCCACCAACCATATCGTTTCTCATGGACTCGGCGATTGGTATGACATCGGCCCGAAACCGCCCGGCGTCGCGCAGTTGACGCCCATCGCCCTGACAGCAACGGCGTTTTACTATTACGACGCAGCGATCCTCGCCCGGACGGCGGCATTGCTTGGCCAGGCAAATGATGCAAAGCAATACGGCGAACTTGCCGGCCAGATTCGGACGGCCTTTAACCAGAAGTTCTTCAACCCGTCCAGCGGCCAGTACGCCGCCGGTTCGCAATGCGGCAACGCCATCCCGCTCGTGATGGACATCGTCGCTCCACCTGACCGGCAGGCCGTGGTGGACGCGGTGGTCAAAGACGTGCAGGACCGCGGGAATGCGTTGACAGCCGGCGACGTCGGCTACCGCTATCTCCTGCGCGCATTGGCCGAGGGCGGTCGCTCGGACGTCATCTATGCCATGAATAACCAATCGGAAAAGCCCGGCTACGGTTACCAGCTCAAACAAGGCGCGACCAGCCTGACCGAGGCTTGGGATGCGGGCCGCGCTTCGTCCCAGAATCACTTTATGCTCGGGCAGATCATGGAATGGTTTTATCGCGATCTCGCGGGCATCGGCTGCACCCCTGAAGGCGCCGGCTTCAAGAAAATCCTCATCCAGCCGACAGTGACGGGAGATTTGACGTGGGTAAAAGCCAGCTACAATTCAATTCATGGAGTGATTGTCAGCGACTGGAAACGCGAGGGCGGCCAATTTGCGCTGGACGTAACCATCCCAGCGAATACCACGGCTACCGTCTATGTGCCGGCCAGGCAACCATCCAAGGTGACTGAGGGGACTTCCCCTGCCAACCGCAGCCCGGGCGTGAAGTTCCTTCGCGAGGAAACTGGCCGGGCGGTTTATCAAGTTGGCTCCGGACGATACGTGTTCCGGTCGGAACTCTAAAATCGAAAAACACGAAAAGTGTCAGAATGACCCGCAAAACCCTCTTTCCAGGAGGGTCAGGGCTTGGCCTGCTCGTGGCACTGGCAGGATACGCCGGGAAGTTCATCGGGGAGGAGTTTCTGCATCCGAGAATTTCTGCAGGGTGGTTTCAAGAAATCGTAGCCGCCGACGGCAGTCGGCGCTAACACTCC
>JBAXTC010000834.1:0-3298 GCA_037130375.1 Verrucomicrobiota bacterium
ATCGCGTCATTCGGTTTGTCGCCAAGGACATTCCGGCGATGGGCTACCGCACTTACCTCGTCTCGAAGGAGACCACCGAGCCGGACGGGTTGGCCGCTGACGAAACAACTGGCGTGATTGAAAGTCCGTTCTTCAAGGCGACGCTTGACGCGAAACACGGTCGGATTGTCAGCCTGATCGACAAGCGCTCGGGGCGCGAACTCGTGGACACCGAAGCGCCGCAGGGTTTCGGCCAGTATTTTTACGAGCGCTTCGGATTCAAAGACCTTTCCGATTGGCTCGAAAAATCCTTGTATCCGCAATATAAAGCGCATCGGTTCATCTTTGTGGCCTACGACCTGCCGAAGGAGAGCGTTCACAGTTCTGCACTGCCCGAGAACTTGACGCTGTCCGTGAAGAAAACGGCCATCGACGTTACTGCGGTGATGACGGGGACAATTCCCGGTCCGGGCCGGCCGCAAAGCATCTACATCCGCCTCACGCTGCCTGCCGCGCTGCCGGCTGCTGACCTCGAAGTTGGCTGGGACAAACAGCCTGACAGTTGGCCGGAAGCTGCCTGGATTTGTCTGCCGTTCAAGTGCGCCAATCCAAGATTCCGTCTCGGCCGGCTGGGCGCGGATGTGGATCCGGTGAAAGATTTCACAGTGGATAACGCCAATTATCATTTCTCGTGGATCAACACTGGTGTGGCGGTGTATGATGGCGACACCGGCGCGGGCGTCGCGCTCTGTCCGCAGGATTCGCCACTGGTGAGCCTGGGCGAACCCGGGGAGTACAAATTCGACAAACGGTTCGAGCCGAAAAAGCCGCATGTTTTCATCAACCTTTACAACAACCATTGGCGGACAAACTTCCGGGGCTGGATTGGCGATGGCCGACGCATGACTTCGCGGGTCCGCCTGTGGAGCTTCGCCAAGTTCGAGTCCGAAGGGGCGCTCTACTCGCCGGCGATGGAAACGCGCGTTCCGCTCGCCGCCGCGCGCTCAACCGCCCTCCCCGGTAAGTTGTCCGCCGCCCAGTCGGGCATCACGCTTTCGCGCAAAGGCATTGCCGTAACCGCATTCGGTCCGAATCCTGATGGTGCCGGCACGGTGCTGCGCCTGTGGGAGCAGACCGGGGCCAGCGGTCCGTTAACGGTGACGCTGCCCGCTGGAGTGAAAGCGACCCAAGCCCAACCGGTCAACCTGCGCGGCGAGAAGGCCGGCGAACCCATCACGATTGTTGACGGCAAATTGGCCCTGGTTCTTCGAGCTTATGCGCCGGCCAGCCTGGTGCTGAATCCGTGACTAATCCCGGTCATTCGCAAATGCATTACTACCATGAGATTTAACACAATTCTGGTCCTGATGACGATGGTGTTACCGCTGCTGGCGGCCGCCTCCGAGAAAGCATCCGCCCCCGAGTTCAGCCATCGCCAGGGGCTAACGCTGTATGTGTCGAAGCTCGGAGATAACTCCGACGGCCGGAGTTGGAGGACGGCGTTCCGGACCATTCAGGCCGCCCTGAGCGCGGTCCCCGAGGACCTGGGCGGGCACCGTGTTGTCATCCGGCCTGACACCTACGCGGAGGCCAATCTCGACTCGAAGCACAAAGGCGCGGCCGGCGCTTACAACACGATCGAAGGCGACTGGGACGGCACCCTCGGCTCAGGCGCACGTGGGTGGGTGATAATTGATTCAGGGGCGCCGCGTGTGGTGGTGCGGACCAACCCCAAGGCGTCCACCGGCAATCCAACTTTCCAGGCGCTTCCGGACGGCGATCCGGACAAGGAAACCGGTCTGAAAAGCGTTGATTGGTGGGGGCCATGGCGCTGCGACCCTTCGTACTCGGCAGCGGGTTGGGACCGTTGGGTTTTTCGCCGCCTCTATTGCACGGGATCGGAGGGGGGCCTGGGCTGGGACATGACCTGCGAGGCGGGGGTGGCATTCTCGGCGGTGGTTGAGGATTGCGTGGGCCTGGGACGTTTCGCCGGCGCCTGCGTGATGGCGCACGTTGGCCGCCCTGGCGAGCCGGTCCTGTTCCGGCGCTCGTATTTCATGTGCCTCGATGTTTGGGGCGATGCCGGGGCGGTTTATGTTCGGGCACACAACAAGACCATGCCCGCCACACCCGATGCGGTGTTTGAAGATTGCACCCTCGTCGGGATGGATAACGCGTTGCAGGTCGGTTACCCCGGGTTCGAGGGCTACACGCGGGTTCTGTTCAAGAACAGTCGTCTCGTGGTGCTGAACTTCTCGCAGCCCCAGGGCACTCCGGCCACCGGCGCAGTTTATAGCGACCTCGCGGGCAAGTTTCTGCATGTGGACTTTGAAGACTGCACGGTGATGGGTTTCAAGGTGCTGGGGGCAAGGACGAATGATCTGTTCTCTTACACCACCAAGGGCACCAATCGCGCCTATGTCCAGTATCGCCAGCCGGTGCCGGAAGGTTTTGAGCGTCTGCGCTTCTGGCCCGTCGAGGTGTTTAACGAACTATTGCCTCCACGATTTCAAACTCCAACCCAGGCAACGACCGCCACCGCCCGGCCTCGTCTGATCAAGATTCCCATGACTTTCGGCCCGCGCGCCATGGAAAACTCTCCCATCGTCTATAATTCCCGCCCGCTGCTGGTCCTCAACTACCGGGATGATACGAAGAGCAAGACCGACGAATACAAGCGCAGCATGTACCTCTACATTCTGGATCTGGCCAACGGGCGCGAGGTGGCTCGCTTTGGCGAAGGTCATTCGTTTGCCAATGCCTTTGTCAACGGCTCGGAGTTGAGTGTTTTTGCCAGCGAAGGCACCGACCGCGACTGGTTCCAAAGTCTTTACCGCTTTTCGACAACCGATCTCAAGACCTGGAAACGGCAATTGGCGATCCCCCAGGCCCCCGGCGAGCACCTCTTTAACGCCTCAGTGTGCCGGGATGACCAGGGCTTCCTTATGGCGTACGAATCCGACAAGCCAGTGCAATTCTGTTTCAAGTTTGCCCGGTCCACGGACCTCGAGAACTGGAAGAAGCTCGATGGCCTGGTGTTTGCCGGATTGGGTGGTGAATACAGCGCCTGCCCGGTGATTCGCTACATGGCACCGTATTACTATGTGATCTACTTGCACGCCGCCGTGGCGGAACACAAGGGCTGGATTTCCTTCCTGGCGCGCTCGAAAGACCTGGCGGCCTGGGAGTTGAGCCCGCTCAATCCGATCCTGGAAGCGGGCCCGGGCGAAGGAGTCAACAACTCGGACGTGGACCTGTTTGAATACGAAGGCAACACCTACCTTTTCTACGCGACGGGCGACCAGCAGACGTGGGGGAC
>JBAXTC010000835.1:0-3287 GCA_037130375.1 Verrucomicrobiota bacterium
GCCAAAGCCCTCGAGGCATTGCAGTCCGGCGCCGTCGAAGTGCTGGAAAAAGCCTCCGGCGCGCAGTCGGCGATGCAGGACCATACCCGACTGGTCGAGGTCATCAAAGCGGCGGCACGGGCGAGACTGCGCTCGCCTCCGACAGAGTCTCCGGCCAGCCGGCCACCACCAGCGGCGGTGCCGGCGCTGGCGCGAGCTTCCGTCGTTCGAGCGGCCGGGGGGCGGCACTATGATTCGCGCAAGATAATTCTGATGGGTGCTTCCACCGGCGGCACAGAAGCGTTGCGGACGGTCCTCACCCGGCTGGGTGCCGACCTGCCCGGCATTTGCATCGTCCAGCACATCCCGGCGCTCTTCTCCCTCGCCTTCGCCCAGCGGCTCAATGAACTCTGCGCCCTGGAGGTGCGCGAAGCCAGGAATGGCGATCTTGTGCAGCCCGGCCTGGCGCTGGTGGCCCCCGGCGGCTTTCATATCGTGCTCGATTGGCGTGGCCGTGGCTACGTAGTACGGCTCAATGAAGGCCCTCAAATCCATTACCAACGTCCAGCGGTGGACGTGTTGTTTGGTTCGGCCGCCAAAGCCGGCGCGGCGGCGCACGCGCTGGCAATTCTGCTCACCGGCATGGGGACGGATGGGGCTTCCTCCTTGTTGGAACTGCGCACCGCGGGCGCCCGCACGATTTGCCAGGACGAAGCATCGTGCGTGGTTTTCGGCATGCCCCGGGAAGCGATCCGCCTGGGCGCAGCCCAAATGATCCTCCCGCTCGACCAGATCGCGTCTTACGTCGAACGCTTTGCCAACGAAGTGGCCGTCCCTGGCGCGCTGGCGGTTCCCGCCCGAGTGGGATTATTGCCCGTCACAGCGCGAAGTTTCGGTCCGGGATGACCCGCACTGGCTGAAATAATTTATGCAGCCCGGAAATCAGCCGAAGATAGAAGCAAGCCGCCGCGGACAACTTGCGGGCGCGCCTTCCGTTCGGGTGGCCGCTGCGTGGTCCGCGAAGCGGCCGGAAGAACGGACCATTTGAAATGAGCATGAATTCGCCAACCAATGTTTGCGATCTGACTGACAAGATCGCCCTCGAGCTGGTTTTTACCGAACCCGGCAAGGACGGCGGCTTGCTGCCCATCAACAGTCTCCTGGGCGAGATCGAAAACTTCTACGCCGCCAATCCCGCGCCCGAGGCTGTCCGACAGGCGATTGCCGCCGCGCGGCAATGGGTGGATGCCGCGTTCGATGCCGGTGGGTTTGTCGCCGACTCGATCAAGCGCTTTGGCGCGTGGGCCTGCTGGATGCGCGAGGCGCTGACGCCGGGCCTGCCGGGCCAGTCCATTCCCGCTTTGCCCGAGGCGCTGACCGCGCCGCTGAGCGCGCCGCTCAGTGCGCCGCCCCCAGCCGCTCTGCTGCCGGACGAAAATGAAGGCGCGGAGCCTTTGCGCTTGGAGGTTACCGACAATGCAGACCTGTTGCGCGAATTCGTCGGGGAAGCCCATGAACATTTGCACCAGATCGAACTGGATGCGCTGGCTCTGGAAAAAGATCCGGCTGATGCCGACACGCTGAATTCCCTGTTCCGGTCTTTTCACACGCTCAAAGGCGGGTCGGGCTTTCTGAACCTCTTGCCGATGAACCGGCTGGCGCATCAACTGGAAGCTTTGTTGGACTTGACCCGCCAGGGCAAACTGATCGCCCACGGTGGTGTTATTGACATCATCCTTTCCGGACGCGACGCGTTGCGCCAGTTCGTGACCGAGATTGAGCGCCGACTCGGCGGCGAAGCCCAAGGCACGCCGATTGTTGTGCCCACGGGAAAGTTGCTGCGAAGAATTCAAGCTGTCCAGCAGGGCGAGGCGGCGAGCGGGGCGACCGCGCCGGCTCCAGATCGAGCCCCGGGCCAGCCCGCCGAGGAAGAAACCAAGAGCAACCATGACACCCGCCGCAGCGCATCCGGATTTGTCAAAGTGGATACGGCGAAGCTGGACAGTCTGGTGGACCTCGTCGGCGAGCTGGTGATCGCGCAATCCCTGGTGACTCAGGACGCCGATCTGCGTTCCGTGCAAAGCCAGCAGCTCAGCCGCAATCTCGCCCAGTTGGGGCGGAGTACCAACGAACTCCAGCACATCGCCATGTCCCTGCGCATGGTGCCCATCCGCGCCTCGTTCCAGAAAATGACGCGCCTGGTTCGCGATGTGGCCGCCAAAGCGGGCAAACAGGTCGAGTTGCGATTGAGCGGAGAATCCACCGAACTCGACCGCAATTTGATTGAGGAAATCAACGACCCGCTCATTCACCTCATTCGGAACGCGGTGGACCATGGAGTCGAAAGCCCCGAGCGCCGCGATGCTCTCGGCAAGCCCGCTCAAGGCATCGTCCAGCTCCGCGCCTTTCACCTGGGCGGCAATATCGTTATCGAAATCGAAGACGACGGGGCCGGGCTGAACAAGGAGCGCATTTTGGCCAAGGGGATTCAGGCCGGGTTGGTGACCGCGGGGGCGCAACTGACCGATCAGGAAATCTTCAGCCTCATCTTCGCGCCCGGCTTATCCACCGCCGAGAAAGTCACCGACATCTCCGGGCGCGGGGTGGGGATGGACGTGGTGCAGCGTAACATCAGCAAACTGCGGGGCAAGATTGAAGTCCGCTCCACGCCGGGCAAAGGCTCGACGATCTCGATTCATCTGCCGCTCACACTGGCCATCATTGACGGGTTGATCTTCACTGTCGGGCCCGAGCGGTTCATTGTGCCGACGTTGTGTGTCCGGGAATCGTTCCGTCCGACGGCAGCGATGATATCGACCGTCCACGGGCGCGGTGAGATGGTGAGTGTGCGTAGCCAGCTCAGCCCACTGGTGCGCCTCTACGAGCAGTTCGGGCTTCAGCCCGATTCCACCGACCCGACGCAGTCAATCATCATCATGGTTGAAACCGGTCACCAGCACCGCTGCCTCCTGGTGGACCGGCTGATCGGGAAACAGGAAGTGGTCATCAAAGGCCTGGGGAACACCTTCAAGCAGAGCCGCGGGCTGGCGGGCGCCGCCATCCTCGGCGATGGCCGGGTGGGACTGATCCTCGACGTCAACGGGCTTGTGTCTGCCAACCAGGCTCGCCAGGCACACAACTGATGATTATAGATCCGGCAGTTCAGATACCACGGATGTCACGGATAGCACGGATGGGAAAGGGCTTCGTCAAGGTCGAGAACCTCTTTCGCCGCCACCCGTCGGGTGAACACCCCCTGGCACCGCAATCCCTTCTTTATCCGTGTCATCCGTGAAATCCGTGGTTCT
>JBAXTC010000836.1:0-3286 GCA_037130375.1 Verrucomicrobiota bacterium
CGAAAATCTTTGCCGCCGAAGGCGCATCCGCCGACCACTTGAAGTCAATGTCACCCGGGTCGATCCCCGCATCGATGAGCAACGACATGATCAGATAATGGCTCGGCGAGTTCTGGGCCAACACCACCTTTTTGCGCTTGCCGTCTTTGATGCGGAAATCGTTGATGCTCCGGATTTCGCCCCGGGCAACAATGCCATCGCCGCCGGCCGAGAAATCGACCTGCTGGCAGACGACGGGCACCGTGCGCGAGTCTTTTACGAGTTCGGGCGCAAACAGCGCAATCATGTCCAACGTGCCCCAGAGAATATGGCTCTGCCCACTGGCGAACAGGTCGCGGGCCTTCACCGGGTCATCCACGATTGATAGCTTGACATAAAATCCATACTTCTTGGCGAAGACGCTCTGGTCGTTTGGCTCCAGGCCCGAGTTGGCCATAATGATTGGCGCCCAGCCGGGCCAGACATTAATCGGGAACTCCACGACAAGCTTGCCGTCTTTCATTTCTTTCTTGTAATCGCTGACGCCGCTTACGGCGGGAATCCCGGAACGCTGTACCAGCGTGGCCACATTCGTGCCCGCCAACAGCGGGATATCCGTCGGGACAGTCTTGGCGTCTTCCATCGCTTTCTTCACCTTGGCGACGTCAATCGACACATTTTGGGGTTTGCTTTGGGGCGCGATTTTGTCCCACCAGCGATAAACGCCGAAGCCGACCACGGCCAAAAGCAGGATTGTCAGTATAATTTTGCCTCGTGTAGTCATAGTGATTTAATGATTTTGTGGAGCGATGGAGTAGTGGAGTGATGAAGTGTTGGGAAGAACCCCAATACTCCAATACTCCTTCACTCCAGCACTCCGTTGGTTCTCTTCATTGCTCTGAAATCTTCTGTCGTTCCGACTGGACCGGCGGGGTCGGCGTCGCCGCAACCTCTGGTTGCACCATGCCCATTTTCTTCTTGTACTCCTGGAAGAGCATCGCCCCGCGCATCTTGCGGGCATCCTGCTGGCGGGAGATGCCTGACCCCATCTCCTTGGCCAGGTCCAGCGTCGCCCGCATCTGGCCTTCGCCGGAGGCGGCGGATTGGCGAAGCTGCTGCATGGACTGGCCTAGTTCACCACCCATCATGCCCTGCAGTTCGGTGATGGAGCTTTTCATCATGCCTGCGAGGCTTTCGAGCGAGCGACCGATAGCCACCTTGGCCTTGACGGATTCAAATTCGCGCTGGAACCTCTGAATCTCGCGGAGGCTTTCAGCGATGATCTCAGTGTTTTGCTTGTAAAGCTGTTCCAGGTTGTCCGCCTGACTCTTGTTCTCGTTGAGGTCTGATTGGACGCTGGCCAGTTCTTCCGCATAATGAGCCCCGTTGGCGTCGTCGTTGGCGGCGGCAGCCGCCTGGAGCAAGCTTTGCAGTTCATCCCGCTGCCGCTCCTGCCGTTTGATTTGGTCTCGCAGTAACGCGATCTGACCAGCCAACTGGCCGTTGGCATAATGGGCCTTGTCGGCCTTGACTTTTGAGTCGCGGATGCCGCGCTCGACCACCGCCTGATTAATCGCGTCGGTCTCCGTCGCCTTCTCCGCCATCAGTCCCAACCAGATAAACAACCGTTTGATCGATCTAAACATAGGTTTTCTTTCAGCTTATACCGTTTTACTTCTTGGGTTCTTCTTCTTCGAGCAGAATCTTTCGCTGCATGATGAAATTCAGTTGCGTGTTAAGCTGCTTCTCATCCGCGGCGCTGACCACCGTCGCGCCCAGCTTCTTAACCGGATTGAAAAGCTTGGCATCCGCATCGAACGCGACGAAATGAACCGACACGCTGGCCCCCTTTTGGCTCGACTTCCGCAGTAACGCCGGCAACACGTCTTCGGGTTTTGGCCCGGCGGTATTCATGCCGTCGGTAATAATAAGCACATGTTTATGCAGCAGCGGCGATTGCAGCACGGCTTGGCCGGCCATCGTCAACGCGTTTCCCAGGGGCGTATTGCCGCTGGGTTGGGCGAAATTGCGGGCAAACTCCTCCAGCAACGCCGCGTCAAATGGCCCGAACCTCACGGCCTGGCGCGCGCTGTCGCCGCTGAACACGAACAGCCCCGCCTGGATCTTCCGGGGCGTGCCGCTCGCGCTATTAGTCGCGAAAGTCTGAATCTGTCTTGCAACCGCCTTCAGGGCTCGGTTGGCAATGACGTATTTCGGGGACGATATTCCGCTGGCATCCCGGACCGGATCCTTCATGCTTCCGGATGTGTCATAAACAATGGCCAGCGCCACACCCTCCTCCTCGGCGGCGATGACCAAGCCTATCTCCTGCCCCAGGACAACCAGAGCAGCCAAGACAGGGAGCAACGGAATGATTTTCATACAATTAGTCTGAACCTTTAGTCCCACTGCCACCAGCACGCAACAGCGCATGGTTACCAGCGGCTTCAAACATTGTCAACACATCCTTTAGCGCGTTAGTCCGGCCGCCGCATCTATAAAACTTGCAAGTGTTTGTACCCCGGCCTGGCCCCTTTGACCATAACCGCATGGCTTGCACCCCGAGATACGAGATCATGCCTTGCGAAACTTCTGGCCGGGCTTGGGCTGGTTGGCCTGGCTAACGACAGGGTTGATCTGGACGTTGGGGTTTTTTGGGGTGGTGTTGGTTTTCGACGCTGCGGAAGCCAAAGCCGTGGCGGGTGGGGGCGGAGCGGCCGTTGGCTTTGCGACTGCGCGAATGCGGGTTTCGGCTTCAAACCAAAATTTCTGATCCTGGCCTTCGGGTCGGCCCGCGTCTATCCACATCTGGTAAGCCAGGAGGCTGACTTCTGTTCGATCACCCGCGCCTGCTGGTTGGTTTTTATTCTTCATAAATGATTGCACCGAGGTTAACTGCTTATTTAGACGTGTTTGATGATTCTCTCAACAAAGGGTTCCGTTCCTGAATGATCGAGCCCCGTCAGATGGTCTCCCAAGTGACATCTCAATTGCCCAATATTGCACGCTTCCAGGGAGTGTCAAATGCGGCAGCCCGCCCCGCGACAAATTCAGAGTTCGGACTCTGGTCAACACTCCTCGCCGGCAAAGGGCTGCCGTATCGTAGCGCAGGTTTTCCAACCTGCCGTATCGCCGACTTTCAGTCGGCAGACCGTCCGAAACTCATCGCAACGTGCCTTCCCCGCTTGACCACTTTCGGTGCGTCAACAGGCTGGAAAACCTGCGCTACGAGGTTGGCAAGGAGTCCGAAGTATCGTAGCGCAGGTTTTCCAACCTGCCGTATCGCCGACTTTCAGTCGGCAGACCG
>JBAXTC010000837.1:0-3283 GCA_037130375.1 Verrucomicrobiota bacterium
CTCGCGTTTTTCCCCGTCCAGCCGCTTTGCTGGCGCTGAGCCGTTATCCCATGAGGCTTTCGCCTGATGGCTGCTTACTCGCTTGCCGCGACGATTGGGGCACGAACATTTTGGTCTTCCAGGCGCGCACGGGGCATTTGCTGGCGCGTGCGGCCGACCATCCACTGCCCGCTTGGCTCGAGGACCAGCACATGTCTGGCGTGCAATTCCTGCCAACCAGCCATCGCCTCCTCGTCAACACGGGCAACGGCGGCGCAATCTGGGACTGGCAGGCTCGCTCAAATGGTCTTTGGATCCCTCTGCCGGGAGCTCCTTGCGGTGTCTCTCGGGACGGGCACTGGATTGCATTGCGGGATGAGAGTGGCCGGCACCTCACACTCTTCGAGACCGAGGCAAGCCAGAAGGTTCGACCCGAGTTGAGGGGGCATACCGGCCAGATTTCGGCAGTCGCTTTTTCCTACGACGGGCAGACACTCGCCTCAGTGGATGCGCGGAACGAACTACGTCTCTGGAAGCTGCCTGAGGGTCGGCTCGTGGGAGTGATGCAGGCAGCGGCTTGTCGTCTCAGGAACCTGGTATTTTCGCCCGATGACCAACGTCTCTATATCACTGGAACACTCGGGGTTGAGGTGTTGGAGGCCCCGAGAACCTCACAAATCGTGGATCAGCCGCCACTTGCCAAACCCCGTATCCTTGCGGTCCCGTCGGACAGCATTTGGTCCCGTTGATTCCAATCAGGGTAATGATGACCACAGACTCCGCCATTGGTAATGAACCTCGATCAAATTAAACTCCCTGATTGGATTGCTGCCGTTGCGGGCGAATGCAACGAATTCACCGGTCGAGGCTGAGCGGGTGGCGATCAGGACCGGAGACACCGGTTTGCTGGAACGGATTTCACGAGCCAGCGAGCCAGCAAGAAACTTGGAGAAGCCGGAGAGCGCAGCGCGACGGAGCACCAGGTCGGCCGTCAAATCACGTGTTCAAAGTGCTTGAAGATTCTGGTGGTGGGGCAGCCCGCAGACTTGTGAAAGGCGTCCTTCCCGCTTAGATTGGATTCATGGTCAAGCCAGTGGAAATGCCAGCCGACGAACAGAGTTTGAAAAGGGTTGCTCGCACTGCAGAATTTCCCGCTAAACACTCTAAAGACGTTAAAAAGGCAGGATGATGGTCCGCGGGGAATGCTGGCTTCCATGGGGAGGTGAGCGGTGACCGCAGCAAAGACAGGGGTTCGGGGTTCCGGTTTTTTTGCGTGTTTAGCGTGTTTAGCGGGCCAGTTCTCAGCAAAGTTGTGGACATTCCCCAGAGAATCGTTGAACTTGGGATAACTTTACCTCCCAAAACACCCAAAAATGAAAACAATAAATGAAGACTACATGGACAAAAACCGTGCCGGTAGTCCCGCACAGAATACAGCCACTTTCCTCCCTCCCCCAAGGCCGATTATATCAGTTTACCAGCAACTCGCGAATGCGCCCCCAGCCGGGTCAGCCGATATTTCGGGCTTGAAAAAGCGGACGCCGCCGGCTAACGTATCTCCATGAATGAACCGTGCCGCCAGCCAGGTCTCGAAACCTTCTTGCGCGATGACCAAACCGGCGTCTCCCGTTGCGAAGCTGTCCCCGCCCTGGCGGAACCGGTCGAGGACCAAGGCTGGATGGATTTTCGGGACCAATGCCGCCGCCAGATGCAGCGACCGCTTGACCAACGCATTCGATACGGCTTCTGCCGGATGTACAAACCGGTGCTGGACGACGCGCGGTGGCGCGCCTTCGACACCCTGCCGGCATATCGGGAATGGTGCGCCGCTCACCTGCCGGGCTACCTGGGCTTCCAGCCCGCCAAGCCGTGATCCGCCCGCAGTTTCAACCCGAACAACCCCGGGCCATCGTCCAAGGCAAGGATTTCGTACAAATCAAGACCGGCCCGTTTGACGTGGACCTGGTGTTCGCACCCGACGGCATCGCGAGCTTTGCCGAAGCCAAGGCGCGCTCGCTGAACATTGAAGGATTCCGCGTCGCCAACCTCCGGGACATCATCGCCAGCAAGCGCGCCAGCGGCCGCGAGAAGGACCTGTTGGATCTGCCGCTGCTCGAACGCTTTCGGGAAGAGTACGAGCGTCTCCACGCGCCGTCGCTCCGTTCGGCGGCGGACATCGCCCGCCAGCGAACTGGCAAGCCCTAAAAGCCGCAATTGAATTTCCCGCTAAACACTCTAAAGACGCTAAAAAAGGCAGGATGAAGGTCCGCGGGGAACGCTGGCTTCAATGGGCATGTGAGCGGTAAGCGCAGCAAAGACAGGACAGGGGTTCGGGGTTCCGGTTTTTTCGCGTGTTTAGCGTGTTTAGCGGGCCAGTTCTCAGCAAAGTTGTGGACATTCTCCACAGAATCGTTGAACCTGGGATAACTTTACCTCCCAAAACACCAAAAAATGAAAACAATAAATGAAGACTCCATGGATGCAGCGTTCTCGAAGGCCAGCAAAGGCCTGGTTGCAGTGTGGCGAACTCTGATCCAACCCGGCATGCCAGTTTATCGATTTGGCGACAGCATTCGGCCCGACGCGCAGCTAACTGGCGGATGGTGGGTTGGCTATAGCCCCTTTGAATCGCTGAAGCAATATGCTCAACGGCGCAAACAAACGCTAAGTGCCGCAGCGCGCCAGTGTCTGGCCGTTGACTTCCAATGGAGCACATTGGATGTCCTGCACACGGTCATACTCAAAACCCCTCTGTCGGCATGGGCCGGCACTCCCAGAACGCAACGCATCCGCCGGGCCAACTCGGATCGGCGGTGGGAACCTGATCGCGAAATCACTCAGCTTTACATCCCCGGCCTGGACCAACCCGACCCTAACAGCCCACGCCTGAAAATCTGGGAGACCGGATTCCAAATCCCGGTCCGCATTTGCCTCCAAGCCTAGCTCTTCGAATCGCGACCCGGCATGGCCAAAACATCTGGCAGGACGCATCTCAAGCTGCACTGTGTTCGCACTGCGCACAGGCATCTGCGCCACATTCCGCAACGGACGGGATGAAGAACCACATGAAGCTGTCGCGGTTGGGCAGAATTTCCCGCTAAACACTCTAAAGACGCTAAAAAAGGCAGGATGAAGGTCCGTGCGGAACGCTGGCTTCCATGGCGATAGCGCTAACAGAAATGTTACCACCTCCTGCTCACTTAAAGTTAGCCACCCGATGGGCGGCATCTTTCCTTTCCAAGTAGTAATTTGCCCCCTACAGGTTGTGGTGTCTCGGACGGGCTGGTCGGAGCCAGGTATTGAA
>JBAXTC010000838.1:0-3281 GCA_037130375.1 Verrucomicrobiota bacterium
GGAGGTGTAACGGAGGTGCAATGGAGGTGCAATGGAGGTGCAATGGAGGTGCAACGGAGGTGCAATGGAGGTACTGCGGATGTGTGCCTATCCGGGGGCGCGATGTCGCTAAGAGAAATGTTGCCACCTCTGCTCACTTAAAGTGAGCCACCTTCCGCGCGAGAAGCGGGTCGCCAATGCCAAGGGCACATTGCGGTGTTCATGAGCATGAACTTATCGTTAACGTTCAATACTTGGCTCCGACCAGACCGTCCGAGACACCACAACCTGTAGGGGGCAATTACTACTTGGAAAGGAAAGAGGCCGCCCATCGGGTGGCTCACTTTAAGTGAACAGGAGGTGGCAACATTTCTCTTAGCGCTATCGCCCCAGGTCAGCAATGAATAGAGAGTCCGCCCCGTGCGGGCTTCTCCACCCGGGTCAGCACAATCTGGTTGGGGCCGATGACTTCTGGTATTCAGGAATCCTTGGGACGGGCCGGGTCCGGGAGCGTTACGCGCTTGCGGTTGTCAGAATGCAACACTTGCATGTTGTGCGGATAAACCCACAGCCCACTGCTTTGCAAGCACCTTTCCGCTGGCGCTGGCTGTCGCACGTCCCGTTCATGATTTGGCAGAGTTCCGCTCGCGGTCTTTAAGAGAGATTTGACCATTGTTTGGTATTGAGTAATTTAACTCAACGTATTGAGTAAATTGTATGACGCGCCAAACGCTCCATGACGAACTGCTGAAACGGCTGAAGGAAAAGCGCCGTTTTTTGCAGGTGCTGGCCGGTCCCCGTCAGGTCGGCAAAACCACTTTGGTCCGACAGGTCATCCAGGCGGCGAAACTGCCGGCGCACTACGCCTCCGCTGACGAGCCGTCTTTACGCGACCGCACTTGGATTGAACAGCAATGGGACGCCGCCCGGCTGAAGGCGCGGGAAAGCAAGGCCGGGGCGTTGCTGGTGCTGGACGAAGTGCAGAAAGTTTCCGGCTGGTCAACCGTGGTGAAATTGCTGTGGGACACAGACACCCACGCCGGGGTGCTGCTGAAAGTGGTTTTGCTCGGTTCGGCACCGCTGCTTATCCATCGCGGGTTGACGGAAAGCCTGGCTGGCCGGTTCGAGATGATTTCCATGCCGCATTGGTCGTTTGCAGAAATGCGGGAAGCCTTCGGCTGGAACCTGGAGCAATACATTTTCTACGGAGCATATCCCGGTTCAGCCGAATTGATCACGGAACCGGAACGGTGGCGTCGTTATGTGGTGGATTCACTGATTGAAACCACGATCTCACGCGACATTCTGCTGCTGAGCCGTGTGGACAAGCCCGCACTGTTAAGGCAATTATTTTATCTTGGCTGTGCCTATTCCGGCCAGATTCTTTCCTACCAAAAAATGCTGGGCCAGCTCACGGGCGCAGGCAACACCGTCACCCTTGCGCACTACTTGGAGTTGCTCCAGGGAGTGGGCATGGTTGCGGGACTATCCAAATATGCCCACGGACTGGTTCGTCAACGCGGGTCGAGTCCAAAATTGCAGGTGCTCAACACGGCCTTGATGTCCGCACAGGATAACCGGAGTGCGGCAGAGGCCCGACAGGATGGCAGCTATTGGGGACGGTTGGTTGAGTCCTGCGTTGGCGCACACCTGCTCAACACCAGCTTTGGCGCCAACATCGAATTGACGTATTGGCGGGAACGGAATCAGGAAGTGGATTTTGTTCTCCGCCAAGGGAAGACCACTGTGGCGATTGAAGTAAAAAGCGGACGCCGTCCCGAATCGCTGCCGGGGATGGAGGCTTTTGCCGCGCACTTCAAACCGAAGCGCAAACTGCTTGTGGGTGGACAAGGAATTGACCTGGCTGAATTTCTCACAAAGCCAGCCAGTTATTGGGTGCAATAATCTCTTGCCACGACCTGAAGTGACATAGCCGCATGACTTGGGGGCCGGCTTTGAGCAGGGCTTGCTAACGGACCCGACCCCACTCGCGCTTGATTATCGTCTTCATGCCCAAAGCCCACACTAAAACACCTCGGCGCACACCGGCGGACAAGAATGTCCAATGCCACTAGGATTTGACCCTCCTCATCCCGGAGGGATGGCCGACAATAGCCCAACGTTTGAACGTTGGGTGCGCGGGTTTAGAGGTGCATAAGTCCCGACAGGGACGGCTGAACCCCTGCGAGATCGGTCAGTCGTCCTTTCAGGACTTATCATGCTGCGGACGCTGGTTCCCAACGTTTAAAACGTTTGGCTATTCTCGCATGTCCCTATGGGACAAAGGCTTGGACAGGTTTCTCGGGCCTTCTCTGGGATCAAATCCTAGCGGCATTGGACATTCTTGTCCGCCGGGTGGGCCGGGGCAGCCGGCCACGTTGCTCGACTGGCTGCGGGTGGAATACGGCATAGAAAAGCCCAAGTGAAATTGACCGGATAAGCTGTCCAGACGAGGGGGGCGAAAAGGAGCAACACCCGCCTGTCCACTCGGGGCTGTGACAAAGGGAACCATCGTCCCGAGCACGATAAGTCCTGAAAGAACGACTGACCGATCTCGCAGGGGTTCAGTCGTCCCACTTGGAAGGACTGATTGCCCGGAGTCGCCTTTCTCAGCTTCGCATTTATAATGGTTTCATGCGAAACGCATAAGGCAGTAGGGTCTTGGACGAAATGCTGGAATACTTGCATGAAAGCTGAACCACAGCCCGGCGAGGTCTATTTCGTGGATCTGGGCATGGCCGATAAGCCCAGCTTCCAGCGACGACCCATGGCGCTGAGATGTAAGCCAATAGAGCCAGGTTTCAAGGTTCCGGGTCGGCAGCAGAAGACATCGGCCTCCTTGCGCTGATATGGGGGGAAGACCGCGTACCTTCAGGACTTCAGCGACTTCACGTTCGCGCTCCGCGACACCCCCCCCCATCTTCATCTCTTGGAGACGCGACTCACTGGTGAGGTTCAACTTTACCAGCATGCACGAGTTGTTCGGCGGCAAGAGTGGAATAGTCGCTAGATTGCTGAACACCCAAGCCAGATAGCCACCCGCGGGCGATAAGGTCGGAAACCCGCACCTCTGCCATATCTTTAGAAAGGTTTTCAGCAACGCGCACAGGATGAGCCCTCGTCGGGCCGCTTGGTTCGCGCTCCAGCCACGAACCGTAACCAGCGGCGAGGAAATCCACCGCGATTGGGTGATGTGCGGTCAAGATGACTTGGAAACGGCCTTCAAGAGCGGCGTCTTGAAGGCGTGTGAGGAGCGGTTGGATCTCGCTGAGACCGAGAAAATTCCCTGGCTCGTCCAGGAC